>NZ_JBEOVN010000147.1:0-19032 GCF_040295565.1 Streptomyces sp. NPDC002785
GAGCTGCCTCCCCTGGCCGGGGAGGCAGCTCACAGGGCGAGAGCGAGACGGTGTATGCCGGGTGTCCGGTCAGCCGTGGCGGGGCTGACGGGCCGCCAGGGCGTGGATCGACCCGTCGTCGGTGAGGGCGATCACCCAGTCACCGCTGACGGACAGGGCCGAAGCGACTCCGCCACCGAGGTTGTACTCGGTCAGCCGCTTGCCGGTGGCGCGGTCCAGGACGAGCAGACGGCCGTCCCAGGTGCCCGCGTACACCAGATCCTTGGTCACCAGGGCGTGCATCGCAGGGGATCCGGGCCCCGCGGCGGTGCAGCCGCCTGCCACCCGCCACTTGTCGTCCATGGGGCTTTCCCCGGGCAGGTAGCCGACGGGGGTCTCCCACAGCGGCTTGCTCGGGTCGGCCGCGCTGGTGTCGTAGGCGCGGACGACACCGTCACGGCCGGCGACGTAGGCGATGTCGCCCCGGACGGCGGCGCTCGTCAGCGGAGCCTTGCCGGGCTCGCAGGTCCAGGGGTCGTTCGCCGCGGACTTCCACAGGGCCTTGCCGGTCTTGAGGTCGTGCCCGCGGACACCACTCTGGGTCACCGTCACCACCTGCGGGTCACCGCTCGCCGGATCGGTGAGGGCCGGGGAGGAGTGGCTGTCGATGCCGCCGTCGGTGTCCTGGGCCCACAGCTGCTTGCAGGTCGCGAGGTCCATGGCGACCAGCGTGTTGCTGGAACCCGTCTGCAGGTACACGGTGTCGGAGCCGGGCTGGCGGACCGCCGTGCTGTGGAACTGGCCCCAGGAGGCCGCTCCGTCGAAGCCGCCGAGCAGGTCACCGCTCTTGGCGTCACGGCACCTGATCTTGCTCCAGTTCTGGTAGACCGCGACGGTGCGGTCCTCGCCCTCCAGGTCGAAGACGCTGACCGGGCCACCGGCCCGGCCGTAGCGGCGCACGGTGTCGCCGTGCTGCTGCTCGTCCTCGATCGTCTGCCAGACGACGTGGCCGTCCCGGGCGTCGAGAGCGTAGATCCGGCCGACGGCGGTGGTCAGGTAGACCTTGCCGTCGTGGAGGGCGGGCACCGACTCGGCGTCGCCGTCCAGGTAGGTGCGCCAGATCTCGCGGCCGGACTTGATGTCGTAGGCGAGCATCATGCTGTACGGGGAGTCGAACGCCCGGGAGGAGACGATCACCTTGTTGCCGGCGATCACCGACCCGTTGAGGTTGAACTGCTCACCGGTGTTGGCGGCCCAGCGCAGGTCGAGCTCGGCACCCGGATCGTCCGTGCTCGCGGAGCGTCCCGCCTCGTCGCGGCCCTGACGGGTCCAGTCCTGACCGCTCTTGGGCTTGGCCAACTTGCTGTTGGGCACCACCCGGAAGGTGTTCTCGATGGTGGGCCACGCCTTGCCCTTGGTGTCGACGGCGGTCATCTTCGCCGTGTACGTACCCGGGCCCAGAGACCCGATGCGGTCACTGACCCGGGTCCAGGAGGTCCGGGCTTGCGGACAGGGCTCCGGCTTGCCGCCGGGCGCCGTGTAGCAGTTCTCGATGCCCGTCCGGTGGTTGCTGGAGCCGAACTTCAGTCCGCTCTCCCGCCGTACGGTGCGGCCGCGGCTGTCGCGGACGGTGAGGGTCGCCGTGTGCGGGGTGCGGCCGTCGTCCTCGGCGTACAGCTCGACCGGGATCCTGGCTCCGGTGGGGTGGACACTGCCCTGTGCGGGGCTGACCAGCGCGGCATCGTCATCGACGGTGAACTGCCGGTGCGTACCCTTGACGTAGCCGGTGTCTTCGTTGCGCTTGGTACGCGGGTCGTCGGTGATGTCCTTGAAGTCGAGGATCTTGTAGTCCGGGTGGGAGCCGTCGATGCCGTACTTGCCCTGGTTGTTGACCTCGACCGAGCGCTGGAAGGCACCACGGCGGTACTCGGCCTGCTGGTTGTGACCCGCGGCGAACATCCGCACGTCGTACTTCGCCAGCTCGTCGATGGTCGGCTGCATACCCGCGCCGGGTCCCCATACGGTGAACAGGGACCGGTGCGCGAAGACGAGCACCTGCTTGCCCACGGCGTGGCGCTTGAGGTCCTCACGCAGCCACTCCAGCTGCGGCTTCAGGCCGCTGGAGTCGTAGTTGTCCTCAAGGACGACGATGTGACGGCCGTTGCGGTCGAAGCTGTACCACTCCGGGCCCAGGTTCTTGCGCCAGTACTCCATGCTGCCGGCATAGCCCTGGGAGGTGGCGGTGCCGCCGAAGTCATGGTTGCCGATCGTCGGGTAGAAGGGCATTCCGAGCTTGCCGTCGGTCAGACCCTTGCGCAGGATGTCGTAGCCACCCTGTCGGCGGGGCTCCGCGGCGTAGTCGGTGACCGTCAGATCACCCGTCGTGATCGCCATCGACGCGCCGTCGACCTCGGACATCGCCTCGACCTGGCCGGTCCACTCCGGCAGCGTGCTGCGCGCGGCTGCGTCCGAGGTGTTGGACACCTCGCCGTCGGAATCCATCAGCCACTTCTCGGTGGGGTCGGCGGCGTTCTTGTCCCGCACGAGGGCGAAGTCGATACCGGTGCGCGGACCGCTCCCGGGCACCTTGTGGAAGTACTGCGGGACGGAGTCCTCCCGCAGGACAGGGGTGTAGCCGTTGGGAGAGACGATGTTGACCAGATCGGTCTCCCGGCGGGTCAGGTCCATCCGCAGGGTGTATGAGCCGCCGGCGCCGGTCGTCGTCCAGACGGAGCCGTCGGTGACATCGACGCCGGCCATGGGGTCCTCACCCGGGTCCCGCACACCATTGTGGTTGGCATCCTCGAAGACCGTGCCCTGGACGGACACCCAGTCGCCGGTCGTCGCCGCGTCGGCGGCGAACGCCGTACCGGCCGGCCCCAGACCCGCCACCACGGCGACACCGGCCGCGACCAGCTGCTTACGACGACGGCTGCCCAGCTGACGCCGCTGCGGGCTCTGGAGCTCCGAGCGGCTCCGGAGCGCCCGGCGCAGGGCCAGCAGTGCCACGACGGCCAGGGCCGTACCGAGCGCCACGGGGCCCCACGGGAAGGCGGGTGCCTCATGGGCGCCCGACGCGTCGACGACCGGGGTGGTCGCGGTCGCATCGACCGTGTTGCCGTCGAACTCGACGACGGCCTGGGTCAGTCCGCCCTCCTTCAGCATCGAGGTCAGGTCGAGCTGGTCGACCTGGCAGCTCCATGCCAGCTCGACCACCACACCGCCCGGGACTCCGCCGCTGTCGCCCGCGACGCCGGAGCCGGTGGCCGGGCAGGAGGTGGTCAGAAGGCGCGACGCCCAAGCGCCCGCGTTCTCGGGCGAGACCACGTCACGGTGAACGATGAGCCTCCCGCTGGTGACGTTCTGCTTGGTGGAGACGACGAGTTCGGCATGGTGTGGCGACACATGCGCGGATGCGGGCTGGACACCGAAGCCCAGTACGAAGAACAGCAGCACAAGACTGGCTTTCGCTGCTGCGCGGATTGGTTTCATGCGCAGGAAGCGTGCAGGTGCAACAAGTTCAGAAGCGGAACGTAAAGCAAAGGTTCCGCTTCGTCAGAACAAAAAACTTGCACATGGCGAGTACGCGGCGAGCAGTACGACAAGGCTCGGCCGGTGCTGGACTCCCGTCGTTCACCCCGCTGCCCGCCGCAGCAGCGTCACCACCGCCGCCCCGCCGAGCCCGATGTTGTGGGCCAGGCCGACCCGGGCGTCCTTCACCTGCCTGCCCTGCGCCTCCCCCCTGAGCTGCCAGGTGAGTTCGGCGGCCTGGGCGATTCCGGTGGCGCCGAGCGGGTGCCCCTTGGAGATCAGTCCGCCGGACGGGTTGACCACCCACCGGCCGCCGTACGTGGTGGCCCCGGACTCGACGAGCTTGCCGGACTCGCCCTCGTCGCACAGGCCGAGCGCCTCGTAGGTGAGGAGTTCGTTGATGGAGAAGCAGTCGTGCAGCTCGATGACGTCGAGGTCGGCGGCCGAGAGCCCGGAGGCCTCGTACACCTGCTGGGCGGCGGCCCGCGACATCGGCAGTCCCACGGCGTCGATGCAGGTCCCGGAGGCGAAGGAGTCGCCGGTGTCGGTGGTCATGGCCTGGGCGACGATCTCGACCGCCCGGTCGCCCAGACCGTGTCTCTCGACGAAGCGTTCCGATACGACGACGGCGGCGGCCGACCCGTCGGAGGTGGGTGAGCACTGGAGTTTGGTCAGCGGGCGGTGGATGGTCTTCGCGGCGAGGATCTCCTCGACCGTGTACGGGTCCTGGAACTGGGCGTACGGGTTGTTCACCGAGTGCCGGTGGTTCTTGGCGCCGACCGCGGCGAGTTGTGCCTCGGTCGTCCCGTACCGCTCCATGTGCTCGCGGGCCGCGTTGCCGAATATCTGGGCGGTGGGCGGGCTCATCTCGAAGCCGTGGGCGGCGGCCATGATCCCGTAGTGCTTGGCCACCGGTGATGTCTTGAAGTCCGCCGCACCGCCGTCGGCGCCTTTGCCACCGAGCGCGCCGCGCGTCATCTTCTCGAAGCCGAGCGCGAGGACGCAGTCGCTGCCGCCGCCCTCGACGAACTGCCGGGCCATCATCAGCGCCGTGGATCCGGTGGCACAGTTGTTGTTGACATTGTAGACGGGGACTCCGGTCAGGCCGAGTTCGTAGACGGCGCGCTGACCGGCGGTGGAGGCCTGGAAGCAGTAGCCGGCGGCGACCTGCTGGACCTGCTCGTACGCGAGGGAGGCGTCGGTGAGCGCCGCCGCCCCGGCCTCCTTCGCCATGTCCCAGTACTGCCAGTCGCGTGTCTCGGGCTTCTCGAACTTCGTCATTCCGACACCGACGATGTACGCCTTCATGAGCAAGTCCCTTCGATTCGATCGCGTCAGTCGCGCGGGAGGCCGAGGATGCGCTCGGCGACGACATTGAGCTGAACCTGGGTGGTGCCGCCCGCGATGGTCAGGCAGCGGGACATCAAGAAGCCGTGCACGGCCCGCTCCCCCGCCCCTTCGCCGACCGCGCCGGCCGGGCCGAGCAGTTCGAGGGCCAGCTCGGCGACCTTCTGCTGGTGGGCGGTCTGGACGAGTTTGCGGACGGAGGCTCCCGCGCCCGGTTCGAGTCCGGACACCTGCCGCAGGGTGGTCCGCAGTCCGATGCAGGCGAGTGCGTGGGCCTCGGCGGCGAGTGCTCCGATGCGGGCCCTGTACGTACCGTCGAGTTCACCGGAGCGAGCGATCAGCGCCTCAAGGCCGGTGTCGAAGGTCATCTGGTCGGCCATGTGGACGCGTTCGTTGCCGAGGGTGTTGCGGGCGACCCGCCAGCCGTCGCCGATCTCGCCGACGACGGCGTCGGCGGGCAGCAGGGCGTCGTCGAAGTACACCTCGTTGAAGAGGGAGTCGCCGGTGATCTCCTTCAGCGGGCGGATGTCGATGCCCTCGGTGTTCTTCATGTCGACGAGGAAGTAGCTGAGCCCCTGGTGCTTGGGGGCGTCCGGGTCGGTTCTGGCCAGCAGGATTCCGTGGTCGGCCCATTGGGCGGCGCTCGTCCACACCTTCTGCCCGTTGATCCGCCAGCCCTCGGCCGTCCGTTCGGCCTTCGTCCGGAGCGAGGCGAGGTCGGAACCCGCGCCGGGTTCGGAGAACAGCTGGCACCAGAGGAGTTCGCCGCGCAGGGTGGGCAGCAGATAGCGGTCCTGCTGCTGTGCCGTCCCGTGGGCGATGAGCGAAGGGACGACCCAGGTGGCGATCCCGAGGTCGCTCAGCTTCACCCCCTGTTCCTTCAACTCCTGTTGTACGGCGAGTTGTTGAGTCGGTCCGGCGCCCAGGCCGTAGGGGGCGGGGAGGTGCGGGGCGGCGTAGCCGGTCGGCGCGAGGGCGCGGCGGGCGGCCTTGGGGTCGAGGCCGCGGGCGGCGGCAATGGCTTCGCGCGCCCCGGCCCGGTGGGCAGCGGACTCGGCGGGGAGTTCGAGGGTGAGTTCGCGACGCGCCCCGCCCTCGGCCAGCCGTACGGCCCGCAGCCGGTGGGCGTCACCGGGCCCCAGCAGCTGCCGGGCCACCAGGGCCCGGCGCAGATACAGATGGGCGTCGTGCTCCCAGGTGAAGCCGATGCCGCCGAGGATCTGGATGCAGTCCTTGGCGCAGTCGTACGCGGCGTCGAGTGCGTCCGACGCGGCGAGGGCGGCGACCATGGACCGTACGTCCGGGTCCACCTCCTCGTCGGCGGCGCGGGCCGCGTCCCACACCAGAGCGCGGGCCCGCTCCACCCGTACGAGCATGTCGGCACAGAGGTGCTTGACCCCCTGGAACTGCCCGATGGGGCGGCCGAACTGTTCGCGGACCTTGGCGTACTCGACCGCGGTGTGCAGCGCCTTGGCCGCGGTTCCGCACGCGTCGGCGGAGAAGAGGACGGCGGCGAGGTCACGGACGTGCGCGGTGTCGGTCCGTACGACGCGTTCCACGGGGACGAGTACGCCCTCGGCGCGGACCTCGGCCGTGGGGCGGGTCGGGTCGGCGCTGTGGTGCGGGCGGGCGATCAGCCCTTCGGTGTCGGCGTCGACGGCGAACCAGAGGGTGCCGGTGGCCGATTCGGCGGGCAGCAGGAGGAGGTCGGCGTCGGCGCCGGAGAGGACGGGCGGGGCCGTGCCGTCGAGCAGATGGCCGTCCTCGTGCTCCACTGCGGTGAGGGTGCCGGGGCCGAGGGCGACGGCGCCGATGCGCGTGCCGTCCGCGAGGTCGCGTACCGGCGCGTCCGCCCCCGACGCGTGCAGTACGGCGGAGGCGAGGGCGCTCGCGAGATACGGGCCGGGGAGCGCGGCCCGGCCCGCCTCGTCCAGGACCACGGCCAGATCGAGGAGTTGGCCGCCTCCGCCCCCGTACTCCTCGGGCAGATGGATGGAGAGGAGACCCTGTTCCGCGAGCCCGCCCCAGTGCGCGGGGCGCACGCGGGGGATACCGGGGGCGTCCGCGTCGAGGAGCCCCCGCATCTCCTTGGGCGGCACGGCGCGCGCCAGCCAGCCCCGTACAGCCTGCGCCAACTCCCTGTGTTCTGTGGTGATTCCGATGCTCATGCGGATCCTCGCCGGTCGCAGCCACTGGAACGAGGCGCAAGAGTAGAACACGTTGCAATCTGATGGAAGGTCAGTGAAGGGGGCGGACGGCGAACGGATCGACGCCTGTCTCAGTGTCTTGCCTCACCGGACCCTGCGAAGTCCGGACACGGCCCGCCACCCGTGAGGGCGGCGGGCCGTCGAGGTGGGGGCCGAGGGAATTCACCGGCCTGCTGAAGCGCGGCTCTCGTCGTGCGTAGCTCCCGCACCCGATCGTGGGGATTCCCAGTGGACCCCGTAAGTGGGATGAACAGGACACTCCGGGCCGGCCGGGTGCGCAGCCGTGTCCGTTCGCACCGCGTTCACCGGAATACCTCGGACCTGCGGAAGGTTTCAACCTGCGCACACCTGGCGGTCGTTGCTGCCCGCCACAGGACTTGCACGCCTCTTCAGCCCCTTGACCACGCCGCTCGGAGGCCGCACGTATGCCACAGACGACGAACGGACAGCACGCCGGGGAACTCCCCGATCCGCGGCCCCGCAAGGCAGGCGGCGGTGTCGTCCCCGTACTCGCCTTCGCGGGTATCACCGTCGCGGTGATGCAGACCCTGCTCGTCCCCGTCATCAAGGATCTGCCCGCCCTTCTCCGCACCGATCCGTCCAACGCCACCTGGGTGATGACCGCGACCCTGCTCGCGGGGGCCGTCGCGACCCCGATCATGGGGCGGCTCGGCGATCTCTACGGCAAGCGGAAGATGCTGCTCGCCAGCCTCGCCGTGATGGTGACCGGTTCACTGATATGCGCCTTCACCGACGACCTCGTGGTCATGATCGCGGGACGCGCGCTCCAGGGCTTCGCCATGGGCGCCATCCCGCTGGGCATCGGCATCATGCGCGACGAGCTGCCGCGCGAGAAGCTCGGCTCGGCGATGGCGCTGATGAGTTCCTCGATCGGAGTGGGCGGCGGACTCGCGCTGCCCGCCGCCGCGCTGGTCGCCCAGCACTCCGACTGGCACACCCTCTTCTTCGGGGCGGCCGGTCTCGGTGTGCTGTCGATGGTGCTCACCGCCCTCGTCGTACCGGAGACCACGCTGCGCGCCCCCGGACGGTTCGACCTCGCCGGCGCACTCGGGCTCTCGCTCGGCCTGGTCTGCCTGCTGCTGCCCGTCACCAAGGGCAGTGACTGGGGCTGGACTTCCGGCACCACGCTCGGTCTGATCGCCGCGGCGCTGGTGATTCTGGTCCTGTGGGGCCTCTTCGAGCTGCGCAGCCCGGCTCCGCTGGTCGATCTGCGGACCACGGCCCGGCGCGAGGTACTGCTCACCAACCTCTCCTCAATCATGGTCGGGGTCGCCTTCTACGCCGTCTCGCTCGTCCTGCCGCAGCTGCTCCAGCTGCCGACGTCGACGGGGTACGGACTCGGCCGGTCGATGGTGGTCGCCGGGCTGTGCGTGGCGCCGCTCGGCCTGACGATGATGTTCGTCGCCCCGCTGTACGCCCGGCTGTCCGCCCGCCGCGGCCCCAAGGTGTCGCTGATGCTCGGCATGCTGATCATCGCGATCGGATACGGGGCCGGGCTCGGGCTGATGAGCGCCGCCTGGCAGACCGTCGTGATCGCGGTGGTGATCGGGGCCGGTATCGGACTCGCTTATTCCTCGCTGCCCGCACTGATCATCGGGGCCGTCGATCCGTCCGAGACGGGTGCGGCCAACGGTCTGAACAGCCTGATGCGGTCGATCGGTACGTCGGTGTCGAGCGCCGTGATCGGCATGGTGCTGGCGAACACCTCGGTGCGAACGGGCGGGGTGTCATTGCCCTCGATGGAGGGATTCCGCATCTCGTTCCTGATCGCGACGGGCGCGGTGGTGGTCGGGCTGGTACTGGCCGCGTTCCTGCCCTCGCAGCGCGATGCGATGCGCCCGGCGCTGCTGGTGAGCAGCGACGACGACGCCTCGGCCCCCGTACTCTCCGCATCCCGCCCGGTCACCGGCTCGGGCGGCTTCCGCGGCCGGGTGCTGGACGCGGACGGCAGGCCGGTGGCCCGCGCCAATGTCACGCTGATCGACCACCGGGGCCGACAGGCCGGTCTCACCGTGGCGGACGGGGACGGCCACTACATGCTGGCCACCCCCTGTGGCGGCAACTTCGTGCTGGCCGGATCGGCGACCGGATACGCGCCGCGCGCCTACCCGGCGGCCTACCCCGGCAACGGGCTGCCGGTCGACGCCGATCTGGTGCTGAGCGTCAGCGCACCGGAGCGCCGAACCACGGTGTCGTCGTGAGCAGATGAGGGACGTTCGACCCCGCGACGAACTCCTGCGGGGCGCTTTTCGGACTTTCCACCCGAAGGCATTCTCGTGGCGTTGCGGCCGCAGTCCTACCCCTATTCTTCTACAGCAATGTAGAGGAAGCGCGGGGTGCCCGACTTGCCCTGACCGGCTGTCGGCACACTGCTCTGTTCCTCTGTCGATCCGTGATCCATTGGGAGGGGTTTGGTATGGCTTCGATCGACCTGGACAAGGTGCTGGACAAGGCGTGGGCGGACAAGAGTGTGCCGGAGGTGCTGGCCGCGCCGGTCTCCGTGCTCAAGGGCGTCTCCGACCGCCAGGGCGCGCTGCTGGAGGAGGCGTTCGGGATCAAGACCGTCGCCGACCTGGCCGGCCTGAAGTACGTCGGCTGGGCGCAGGCCCTGGCTGCTCTGGACTCCGCCAAGTAAGGCCCCGCAGGAGCGGGCCGGGTACCGCCGCGAGCCGACGGTACCCGGCCCGCCCGTTTCGTGATCATCAAGCGCACACAAGAAGGAGAACGCGGTCATGGTGTTCAAGCGACTCCTCGGTTCGCTCGGCGTGGGCGGCCCAGCCGTAGACACCGTCATCGAACCGGTCTCCGCCGTCCCTGGCGGAACCCTGTCCGGGCAGGTCAACCTCAAGGGCGGCAACGCCGACTTCACCATCGACCACATCACCTTGGAGCTGATCGCCCGCGTCGAGGCCGAGCACGAGCACGGCGAGTCCGAGGGTGCGGTCGTCTTCCACCGCATCGCCGTCGGCGGGAACTTCCGCCTTGCCGAGGGCGAGCAGCGCAGCATCCCGTTCGCCTTCCCGCTGCCGTGGGAGACCCCGATCACCGAGCTGTACGGGCAGCCGCTGGGCATCGTGCTCGGCGTGCGTACCGAACTCGGCGTCGCCGGTGCCAAGGACAAGGGGGACCTCGACCCGCTCACCGTCCATCCGCTGCCCGCCCAGGAGGCGATCCTGGAAGCACTCGGCCAGCTCGGCTTCGGCTTCAAGTCCGCCGACCTGGAGTACGGACACATCCACGGCACCGGCCAGCAGCTGCCCTTCTACCAGGAGATCGAGCTCACCCCGCCCGCGCAGTACGCCCACGCCGTCAACGAGGTCGAGGTCACCTTCCTGGCGGGCCCGGCCGGCCTCGAGGTCGTCATCGAGGCCGACAAGCGCGGCGGCTTCTTCATCGAAGGCCACGACGCGCTCTCCCGCCACATCGTGGCCTACGCGGATGTCCACACCCGGAACTGGAACGCCGAGGTGGACGGCTGGATCCAGGAGATGGTCGAGCACCGCGCTTCCTACGGCCACGCCGCCCATCTCCCGCACGCCTCCCACGGCGGGTACACGGACAAGGGCCACGGCCACCACGGACACGGCGACCACCCCGAGCACCGCTCCGGACCAGGCATGGGCACCGCCATCGCTGCGGGCGCCGCGGGGCTTGCCGTGGGCGTGGTCGGCGGCATGGTCGCCGCCGAGGCGGTCGACGAGATCGGCGACTTCTTCGAGGGCGACGACGACGAAGACGGCGACGACGACGCCTGACCGGAGACCGCCGCGGGACGCCGTCCGCTGAACCTCACCCTCAGCGCGCGTCCTGCGGCGGCCTTTAGAAGCCCGTAGATTCGGGGCTGCACCCACCCCGGTCGACGGAACCGCACCCCGGCACAGGCCTTCGCCGGTTCACTTTCGCCAGCAGCCCCCTGATGTATTTACGGAGACGGACACGATGGTGTGACATCCAGTGGCACCCAGTAGCACCCCGCATTACTGTGGATGTCATGGCAGGACAGCAGGAGATCACGCAACGCGACCTGCGCAACAGGTCCAAAGAGATCATGGACGCCGTCCAGGGCGGGCAGGCCTTCACTGTCACGCGGGACGGACATCGCATCGGCGAGCTGATCCCGCTGCGCCGACGCAGGCGGTTCGTCCCGCGCGGCGAGTTCACCGCCATGTCCCGTACCGCTCCGGACATCTCGCTGGACGCCTTCCGGGCGGATCAGGATGCCACCGCCGAGCAGAGGCTGGACGACCCCTATGCCCGCTGAGTACGACCAGGGTCTGCTGGACACCAACATCATGATCCTTCGCAGATGGGTGGATCCCGAGGAACTCCCTGCCGAGGTGGCGATCAGCGCCATCACACTGGCCGAGCTCTCCGCCGGCCCGCACGAGGTGCGGCGGAACGAAGAGCAGGACGACTTCGACGAGTACGCCGAGCGGGCCCGTCGGCTGGACGTCCTCCAGCGTGCCGAGAACGAGTTCGACGCGATCCCCTTCGACGCGGAGGCAGCCCGCGTCTACGGCAGGGTCTGCGCTGCCGTGATCGGTGCCGGCCGTAAACCGCGGCGCCGAGTAGCCGACTTGATGATCGCGTCCATCGCCATCGCCGAGGAGCTTCCGCTCTTCACCATGAACCCCGATGATTTCAAAGGGCTGGACGACCTGCTCACCGTTGTCGCCGTCACACGACCGCAGGTGCTCCACGACCGATAGGCCGTCGGGGTGCGCCCCGACTCTGCCCCCACGTACGCCCCCGCCGAAGCCTTCGGCAGGGGCGTACGGCACGATGGGGCGCCGTCGAACGCGTACCCCGCAGAACCGTCCCCACCAGGAGGAACCCGTGCCCGCCGAGTCCGTCGCCGAGCCCAAGCCCGAGATTCTCGCCGCCTTCGAGGCCGCCAAGGGCTTCATGCCGGTGGTCGAAGGACTCGCGCTGTACCGGGCCGCCGTCGAGGCCGCCGCGCTGGGGCTGCCGGTCCTCGAGGTCGGGACGTACTGCGGGCGCTCCACCATCCTGCTCGCCGATGCCGCCCGCGCGGCCGGCGTGACGGCTCTCACCGTCGACCACCACCGCGGCAGCGAGGAGCAGCAGCCCGGCTGGGAGTACCACGACCCGACCGTCGTCGACCCGGAGGTCGGCCGGATGGACACGCTGCCGACGTTCCGCCGGACCCTGCACGCGGCAGGTCTCGAAGACCATGTGGTGGCCCTGATCGGACGCTCTCCGCAGGTCGCGGCCGTCTGGGGCGGAAAGCTCGGCTTCGTCTTCATCGACGGCGGTCACACCGACGAGCATGCGAACGGTGACTACGAGGGCTGGGCGCCGCATGTCGCCGAGGGCGGGCTGCTCGTGATCCACGATGTGTTCCCGGACCCCGCGCACGGCGGCCAGGCCCCGTACCGCGTCTATCTGCGAGCGCTGGCCTCCGGCGTGTTCACCGAGGTCTCGGTGACGGATTCGCTGCGTGTGCTGCGCCGCACGGGGTCGGGTACCTGAGGACAACGCCCCGATAGCATCGCGGGGTGCCGTACGACGAGAGCGTTCCCCCCACACCGCGCCGCAGGCCCCTGTTCGTCGCCGCCGCGCTCGCAGCCGTGTGCCTGAGCGCCGCGGGCTGCGGCGCGGGCGGTGACAGCGACGGGGCGCAGGAGCGGCCCCGGCCGGGCAGCGGTGGTACCTCCGCCGCGCCGCCGTCGGCCTCGCCGTCGAAGAGCGCTCCGGCGCCGGAGAAGACGTCCGCCTCCCCCACCCCGTCCGCGAAGCCCTCGAAGCCCGCGCCCGGTCGGGCGTCGGGGCCGTTGTCCGGGAAGACCGTCGTCATCGACCCCGGGCACAACCCCGACAACCATCTGCACACCCGCGAGATCAACCGTCAGGTGGACATCGGCACCACGCACAAGGAGTGCGACACCACCGGCACCTCGACCAACTCCGGTTACGCGGAAGCCCGGTTCACCCTTGACGTGTCGCACCGGCTGCGCACGCTCCTGCAGGCGCAGGGCGCGAAGGTCGTGCTGACGTACGACAACGACCGCCCGTACGGGCCGTGTGTCGACGAGCGCGCCCGGATCGGCAACGACGCCAAGGCCGATGCGGTGGTCTCGGTGCACGCGGACGGTTCCGCGGTCGGCAACCGCGGCTTCCATGTGATCCTCCCCGCACTGGTAAGGGGAGGATCGGCGGACACCTCGAAGATCGTCGAACCGTCGCGCGATCTCGGCACCCGGATCGCCGGTCTCTTCGTACGCGCCACCGGAAGTGCGCCTTCCAATTATGTGGGCGGCAATACCGGGTTGGACATCCGCAAGGACCTGGGCGGATTGAATTTGTCGACCGTGCCCAAGGTGTTCATCGAATGCGGCAATATGCGTGACCCGAAGGATGCCGCTCTGCTCACCAGTGCGAGCTGGCGCCAGAAGGCGGCGCAGGGCATTGCCGATGGCATCAGCGGCTATCTGAAGGGGTAGCAAGAGGTAGTTGTGAGGCGAAATTGGGGGGAAGTGCGTTCAGGGCCCAGGCAGGGACACAACCCGTCCAGGCAGACGATAGATTCATCCGTACGATGGGGAGCCGCTTCCCCAGCTTCGCGCCGTGCCCGACCTACCGGTGGCAGCGACGACCGCCCCGACGAGACAATCGACTAAGGACCTTCACGTGAATATCCGCTCCCTCACTCGAGGCGACGGCGTGGTGATCGGAGCAGCGGTGGTGCTGTTCATCGCCTCTTTCCTCGACCTCTCCGGCTTCAAATGCCCTGCGGGTCTCAACTGCTCCGCCTACAACACCCCGAACGCCTGGGACGCCCTCGGGGTCCTCATGAGCGTCTTCCTGGCCGGAATCATCGGTGCGGCGCTGGTCGTTGTGGGCCGCGCCATGCCGAGCCGAAAGGTCGTAGGCCTCGACCTCGGCCAATTCGGAGCCGCTTTCAGTGTCTTCGCGGTCTGGACGGCCTTCTGGACGACGATCGACGCCAGCGACGCGGGCGTCGGCCTGATCCTCGGCCTGCTCGCGACCATCGTGCTCGCGGGCGGCGCGATCGCCACCCCGCTGGTCCCCGCGCTCAAGGCCCCCCTGATGGGCGCCCCGCGTCCGCAGGCCGTGCAGTCGCCGTACGGCGGCCAGCAGCAGCCCGGCCAGGGATACGGCTACCCCGGCGCCCAGCAGCCTTACGGTGCGCAGCCCGGTCAGCCGCAGCCGTACGGTGCGCAGCCGCAAGCCGGTCAGCCGCAGCCCGGTCAGCCGCAGCCGCAGCCGCAGCAGGCTCAGCAGGCTCCGGCGGCCGGTGCACCGTCCGGCGACTTCACGCCGTTCTGGTTCGCGGTGCCGGTGGCCCGCCCGCTGTACGGGGAGGACGGTTCGCCGTCGCCGATCGCCGAGTTGGCGCCCGGCACCTGGTACCTCGCGGTGGAGCAGCGCGGTCCGGGCCTCATCGCCCAGACGCAGGACGGCCGTCGTGGCGTGCTCCAGGACACCACGGGCATCCAGCGCGGCTGAGCCCACGCTTCAGTAGCACGAACAGCGGCCTCTCGCCCCTTCCGGGCGGGGGGCCGCTGTCGTACTCTCCGTTCGTGCGCCAAAGACCTGACGTGGTGTCAGAACTGGTGGGAGGCAGCGGAATGCGGCTCGGACTCGCGCTCGGTTACTGGGGCCGCGGCCCGAACCCCGCCCATCTGGAGCTCGCCCGGGAGGCGGAGGAGCTGGGGTACGGATCGGTGTGGACGGCGGAGGCCTGGGGCTCCGACGCGTTCACCCCGCTGACCTGGATCGCCGCGCACACCTCCCGCATCCGGCTGGGCACCGGTATCGCGCAGATGGCGGCGCGTACCCCGACCGCGACCGCCATGCACGCCCTGACCCTCGACCATCTCTCCGGCGGCCGGATGATGCTCGGCCTGGGGCTGTCCGGGCCGCAGGTGGTGGAGGGCTGGTACGGGAGGCCGTTCCCGAAGAGCCCGCTGACCGCGACCCGCGAGTACGTCGACGTCATCCGCCAAGTACTCGGCCGTGAGGCTCCGGTCGAGCTGGACGGGCGCTTCCACTCCCACCCGTACAACGGTCCGGACGCCACCGGTCTGGGCAAGCCGCTGAAGCCGATCACCCATCCGCTGCGATCCCGGCTGCCTGTACTGCTCGGGGCGGAGGGGCCGAAGAACATCGCGCAGACGACGAGGATCGCCGACGGCTGGCTGCCGCTGTACTGGTCACCGCTGCGCACCGATGTGTACGAGGCGTCGCTCACGGACCTTCCCGACGGATTCGTGATCGCGCCGATGGCCCGCGCACAGGTCTGTGACGATGTCGCTGAGGGGCTGCTGCCGGTGAAGGCGATGCTCGGCTTCTACATCGGGGGGATGGGGCACGCGGCCCGAAACTTCCACGCCGATCTGATGGCGCGGATGGGTTTCGAGGAGGAGGCGCGGCGGATCCAGCAGCTGTTCCTCGAAGGGCGCAAGAAGGAGGCGGTGCTGGCGGTCCCGGACGCGTTCGCCGATGAGATCTCGCTCGTCGGGCCGCGCCAACGGATCGCGGAACGTCTGGAGTTGTGGCGCAAGGGGCCGGTGACCGATCTGCTGGTCACGGCGCCGGACCCGCACACGCTGCGGGTGCTCGCGGAGCTCAGCTAGGGCGGGCCGGGTCCGTGGGCCAGGCGCCGGTGCTCACAGGCGCAGGCCGTATGCGCCGTCGTGTCGCGGTCCGCTCCCAGGGCTGGGGGTCGGGGTACGTCAGGAGTTCCAGGGTGCTGCCCCACGGGGTGCGCAGATACGCGAACCGGTTGCGCTCCCCCGCTTCGGGGCCCAGCAGCGGCTGCGCCTCTGCGAGCAGCAAGGCGCCGGCGGCCACACAGTCCCGTACGGCCGCGTCCAGGTCGTCGGCGTAGAGCGCCACATGCTGCCAGCCGAAGTCGCAGGGCCGCACCGGGGGTTCCCGGCGGGGCCCCTGGAACTCGAACAGCTTGATTCCCGGGCCGTCACCGGGAAGGGCCAGCATCCTGATCGCCAACTGCTCTGTTCCTGCCGGGACTCCGAGCCGTCGCTCGACGTCCGGCCCGCCCTGCGGGTGGTCCTGGCGGCGCAGGGCGTCGTACAGCACCTCGGCTCCCAACGCCCGGACGAGAAAGAGGGTGGCGGTCTCCAGGTCGGGGACCGTGACCCCGATGTGGTCGATGCCTCGCACACTTGTGGCCGTCATGGGTTCACCGCTCCTGTCCCGGGGCTGCGCAGAGTGCCCCGTCCGCCCCGGAGCGGGCCCGCTCCGGGGTCGTTCCCCCGCGCGACCAGGCCAGCAGTTCGCCGGCCGACCACGTGGTGATGACGCGTTCCGCCGGGACGTGGCACTCCTCGGCGCGGGCGCAGCCGTGGATCTGCCAGTCCAGCTGCCCGGGCGCGTGTGCGTCGGTGTCGACGGAGAACAGGGTGCCCGCGGCGACGGCGCGGCGCAGCAGCCGGCGGGGCGGGTCGAGCCGTTCGGGCCGGCTGTTGATCTCCACCGCCGTGCCCGCCTCCGCGCACGCGGCGAAGACCTCGTCCGCGTCGAACCGGGACTCCGGGCGGCCCCGGCCGGTGATCAGCCGTCCGGTGCAGTGCCCGAGGACGTTCGCCCGCGGATGGCGGACGGCCGCGAGCAGGCGTCCGGTCATCCGGGCCGTGTCCATCCGCAGTTCGGAGTGTACGGAGACCACCACGACGTCCAGCTGCTCCAGCAGTTCCTCCTCCTGGTCGAGGGAGCCGTCGGGGAGGATGTCGCACTCGATGCCGGTGAACAGCCGGAACGGCGTCCAGCCCGCGTTGAGCTCGGCAATCACGTCCAGCTGCCGGCGCAGCCGCTCCGGGGAGAGCCCGTTCGCCACGGTCAGCCGGGGCGAGTGGTCGGTGAGGGCCGCCCACTCATGGCCCAGCTCCGCCGCTGTGCGGCCCATCTCCTCGATCGGGCTGCCCCCGTCCGACCAGTCGGAGTGCAGATGGCAGTCGCCGCGCAGCAGGGCGAGGAGGCGCCCGCCGCCCTCGGCGAGCGGGGCAGCAGCGGCCTCCTCCTCCAGCCGCTCCAGGTAGCCGGGCACTTCTCCGGCCACCGCCTCGCGGATCACCTGGGCGGTCTTCGGCCCGATACCCCTGACCGGCTCCAGCGAGCCGTCGGCCACCCGCTGTGCGGCCTCACCGTCCGCCATCGCCGCCACCACGTCGGCGGCCGTACGGAATGCCTGCACGCGGTAGGTGCCGGCCCTGCCGCGTTCCAGCAGGAAGGCGATCCGTTTCAGGGCGCGGACGGGCTCCATCGGCACCTCCACAGGGGCCGCCGGACACAACGGGCTGTCCTCTCCAGCTTGGCTCAGCACCGCCGCGCCCGCACAGCGGAGGGGGACCGCACAGCGGGCGGTGCCCGGGTGGCGGCCGGTGGAGGCTCAGCCGAACGCCGCGCGCTCCAGCCAGAAGTCCAGCAGTTCCGCGTCCCCCAGCACCTCGACCCGGTCGCTGTCCGCAGCGAGGCGCCGGTTGAAGACCAGCATGACGTCGGTGAGCGGGCCCCGCAGCGCCACGGTCGCCTTCTCGTGGGCGCGCCGCCAGGTGAAGCCGTTCTCACCGAACTCGATCAGCCACTCGGCCCCCGGCGCGTCCGTGGCGTGCAGATGGATCGAGCCCCTGCCGCCGCGCAGTCCGGCGGCCTCCTTGTGGCCCCCGGCCTGCATGAAGGCGACGATCTCCAGCCACTCCTCGATGGTGTCGACGGCCAGCTCCGGAGCCACTTCGTAGCCGGTGTTCGCGGTGATCGCCGCGTCGGCCTGGTGGACGATCGTCTCGTGCGCCATGCGACGCGCCCAGAAGCCCGTGTTCCGCTCCCACCCCCAGGACCACACCTCCTGGTCGGGGCCGGCCGCCCGCAGCGCCTCGACGGTCTTCGCCGCGCCGTCCGCCAGCCAGGCGTTGAGCACGGCGGGGTCGTCGCCCTCGGGCCTGGACTCCGGTACCCGTTCGTGCGGGACGGCTTCGGTGGCCCGGGTGCGTACGATCTCGCCCGCCCAGCGATGGGCGCCGCCGACATGGACGGCGAGGTCGCGCAGGGTCCAGTCGGGGCAGGTCGGGACGGTCGCGCCGAGGTCGGCGCCCTTGATCGCCGCCCTCAACGCGTCGGTGCGGCCGATGATTTCGTCACAGTAGAGGTCGTGCGGGAGTGAGCTCATGTCGCGAACCGTAGTGCGCGACACCCCCTCTTGCATGTGTTTATCCGCCGAGCTGCGAGCTGGTGGGCACCTTGTCCTTCACCTCGGCGCCCGCGCTCCTGCCCGCGTCCTTGATGCCGTTGATCACTCCCTCGAAGGAGCCGATGTCGCCCGCGCCCGCCTCGCCCTTGCGGAGCTTGGTGCCGAGCCCCTTGAGCGATTCGATGCCCGCCGTCAGCGGCGCGACCGCCTTCGACAGCAGCGGGTCGCCCTTGGCGTTGACCACCGCGGCCTTCAGCCGGTTGTAGACGAAGCCGCCCGCGAGCCCGGCCTTGACCAGAGCGAACGTCCGCCCGTCCGCGCCCTTCTTGAACGTGCCCGCACGGTATGGCTTCACGATCCACTGGTACGTCGCACCGGCCGCGAGCCCCGCATTGGCGACGAACCGCGTCTTGGCGAACTTCTGCGCCTCGGCCGAGGACGTGCCGCTCGGGGACGCGGAGCTGCTCGCGGTCTTGCTCCCATTGCCGCCGCCGCACGCCGTGGCGCCCACGAGCACGGCGCAGGACAGCAGCAGCGGGAGGATCAGACGGCGGAGCGGTACGGGGCGTACGGGGCGGTTCACGGCGGGACTGGGCACAGCGAGCCTCCTTGGCCGGGCGCATCACGGCTGCCTTCATGGTGAGTGACACTTCCGGCACTCTCCGTCAGGATCACCCGGCCCCGGGCGGCGCGCCACTCGGGGCCGCCGTCCGGGACCAGCCGGAGTACGCCGGATATCGCAAGAGCACACGA
>NZ_JBEOVN010000148.1:0-18496 GCF_040295565.1 Streptomyces sp. NPDC002785
CGGTGCGCAGGACGAGGGTGTTGACGAAGAAACCGATCAGATCCTCCGTCTCGGCACGGTTACGACCGGCGACCGGGCTGCCGACCGCGATGTCCCGCTGCCCGCTGTAGCGGGCCAGCAGCAACTGGAAGACGGCCAGCAGGGTCATGAACAGGCTCGCGCCGCTCTCGGCGGACACCGCGCGGGCGCGGGCGGCGACCTCGGCGGGCACCGAGAACCGGACCACCTCGCCCCGCCCGCCGCGCTCCGCCGGCCGCGCGTGGTCGGTCGGCAACTCCAGCGGCTCCAGTCCACCCAACCGATCGCGCCAGTAGGCGAGTTGCCGCTCCAGCGGCGCACCGGACAGCCAGGCGCGCTGCCACACCGCGTAGTCGGCGTACTGCACGGGCAGCGGATCCGGCCCGGGCGTGCCGGAGCGGTCCGAGAGGGCTTCTGCGTACCGCGCGGACAGCTCGCGCACCAGCACGCCCACCGACCAGCCGTCGAAGGCGATGTGGTGCACGGTGACCGCCAGGACGTACTCCTCGTCGGCCAGCCGCACCAGCAGCGCGCGCAGCATCGGTCCGGTGCCGAGGTCGACCGGCCGCAGTCCGTCCTCGCGCAGCACCTCCGCCAGGACGTCCTCGCGGGCGGCCGTGTCACCCATCCGGCGCAGGTCCCGTGCCAGCATCCGCACCGGCCGCGCCGGGTCGATCAGCTGCGCCGGGGGGCCCGCCGCGTCCGTACCGAACCGGGTGCGCAGGATCTCGTGGCGCGCCACCACCGCGGTGAACGCGGCGTTCAGGGCGTCAGTGTCCAGGGGGCCGTGGATGCGGAAGGCGAAGGGCAGCAGGTATTCGGCCCGGCCCGGCTCCAACTGGTCCAGAAACCAAAGCCGTTGCTGCGCAAAGCTAAGTGGCGGCGGAGCGCTGTGGCGCGGCGCCGCCGGGATGCGGCCAGCCTCCGTGCCATCCAGCTCCGTCACGGCCGCGGCCAACAGCGCCGGGGTCGGCGCGCTGAACAGCGTGCGCACCGGCACATCGGCACCCAACCGCCGGCGCAGCCGCGACACAACCTGGGTGGCCAGCAGCGAATGCCCGCCCAGCGCGAAGAAGTCGTCGTGCACGCCGATCCGGTCGACGCCGAGCACCTCGGACCACACCTCGGTTACCGTGCGTTCGGTGTCCGTGCGCGGCTCGGTGTAGGCGGCGCCCAGTCCGGACCGGTCGGAGGCAGGCGCGGGAAGTGCCCGGCGGTCGGTCTTGCCGTTCGGGGTGAGCGGGATGCGCTCCAGCGGCACGAACGCCGTGGGCACCATGTAGTCCGGCAGGTCGCGCTGGAGGTGGGTGCGCAGCGCGCTCGCGTCGAGGGGGCCCACGGGCACCACGTACGCCACCAGCCTCTGCACACCGGGAACGTCCTCGCGCAGCACGACGGTGGCGCCGGTGATCGTGGGGTGGGCGAGCAACGCCGTCTCGATCTCGCCCAGTTCGATGCGGTAGCCGCGCAGCTTGACCTGGTTGTCGGAGCGGCCCACGAACTCCAGCCGTCCGTCCGGCAGCCACAGGGCGAGGTCACCGGTGCGGTAGACGCGCCGCGGCGTGCCGTCCACGTCCACGACGGTGAACTTCTCGCCGGTCAGCTCGGGCCGGTGCAGATAGCCGCGGGCCAGCCCGGGGCAGCCGATCCACATCTCGCCCGGCACGCCCACCGGCACCGGGCGACCGTGGCGGTCGACCACGAACACCTTCACGTTGGCGACCGGCCGGCCGATCGGCACCCGGTCGACGGGACCGTTGATCCTGGCGGTCGTCGCCTCCTGCGCGGCCTCCGTGGGGCCGTAACCGTTGACCAGAGGCACCGCGCAGTGCCGGAACCACTGCCGGACCTGTTCCCGCTGGAGCGCCTCGCCGCCGAGCCGGACCAGCCGCAGCTGCGGGCCCAGCGCGTCCGGCCCGTCCAGGTCGGCGGCCAGCGCCCCGAACGCCGACGGGGTGAGCCATGCCACCGTGATCCGGTGCTCGCGCAGCGCCGCCGCCAGCCGGCCCGGGTCCCAGGTGTCGTCGCGCAGCACCAGCCCCGCCCCGGAGACGAGCGGGGCGAACATCTGACCCACCGACGAGTCGAACGCGATCGAGGCGAACTGCAGGACCCGGTCCTCGGACGTGAGCCCCAGCTCACGGCGTGTCTCCCGCATCCGCGCACGCAGCGCGCCGTGGGTGATCTGTACGCCCTTGGGACGGCCGGTGGAACCACTGGTGTAGATCACGTAGGCCACGTCGTCCGGGCCGGCCTGCGCCACCGGACCGGCGGAGGCGGTGTGCGGCCGCTTTGGCCAGTACCCGTCCAGCAGCAGCGTGGGCGTGTGGGCGGGCAGGCGGCCGGTGTGCGCGGACTGGGTGACGATCAGTGGGGCGCCGCTGTCCACGACCATGTAGGCGAGCCGGTCCGTGGGGTACGCCGGATCCAGCGGCACGTATGCCGCCCCCGACTTGTGGATGCCGAGCAGCGCGCACACCATGTCCGTACCGCGGTCCAGGCAGACCGCGACCAGAGTGCCCGGCCCGGCACCGCGCTCGCGCAGCAGACCGGCGATCAACTCGGCCCGCTCGTCGAGCTGACGGTAGGTCAGCCGATCGGTACCGCAGGTCACGGCCGGCGCGTCGGGGTGGCGAGCGGCCTGCTCCTCGATCAGCCGGGTCACGGTCACCGTGTCCGGGGCGTCGGTGTCTGCCCCGTTCCACTCGCCGAGGATCGTCCGGCGCTCGGCGGCGGTCAGCATCGGGAGCTCGGACAGCCGGGCGTCCGGGGTGGCGCAGGCGGCAGCCAGCAGCGTCTCGAAGTGCCCGGCGAGTCGCACCATCGTGGCTTCGTCGAACAGGTCGGTGGAGTACACGACGGTGCCGTCCAGAGCGCCGTCGGCGGCCTCGGTGGCGTAGAAGGTGAAGTCGAACTTGGAGTCCTGGGCGGACACGTCGAGCTGCCGCACGGTCAGGCCCGGCAGTTCCCAACACCGGCTGTCGGGGGTGTTCTGGAGGACAAACATCGTCTGGAACAGCGGATTGCGCGACAGGTCCCGCTGAGGAGCCAGCTCCTCCACCAAGCGTTCGAAGGGCAGGTCCTGGTGGTCGTAGGCGCCGAGCGCGGTCTCCTTGACCCGGGCCAGCAGTTCGGCGAACGTCGGGTCGCCGGACAGGTCCGTGCGCATGACCAGCGTGTTCACGAAGAAGCCGATCATGTTCTCGATCTCGGCCCGGTTGCGGCCCGCGATCGGGGTGCCTACCGCGATGTCCTCCTGGCCACTGTAGCGCGACAGCACCACCTGGAAGACCGCCAGCAGGGTCATGAACAGGCTCGCGCCGGTCTCTTTGGAGAGCCTGCGGGCGCCGTCGGCGGTCTCCGCCGGCACGCGGAAGGTGAGCATGGCACCGTTGCCGCTGCGCCGCGCCGGACGCCGGCGGTCGGTGGGCAGCTCCAGCGGTTCGGTGCCGGCCAGTCGGGCGCGCCAGTAGTCCAGTTGCTCCGCCAGCACCTCGCCGGTGAACCACTGGCGCTGCCAGACCGCGAAGTCGGCGTACTGGAGGGGAGGTTCGGACAGGCCGGCGGCCATGCCCGCGGCCCGCGCGCCGTACAGCGCGGTCAGCTCCCGGGACAGCACCCCCGCCGACCAGCCGTCGAAAGCGATGTGATGTACCGTCAGATTGAGCAGGTATTCCTCGTCGGCCAGCCGGATCAGCAGCGCACGCACCATCGGTCCGGTGCCGAGGTCCATCGGGCGGAAGCCCTCGGTGTCCACGAGCGCGGCGGCCGCCTCCTCGCGCGCATCCTGTCCAGCGACGGATCGCAGGTCGTGAACGGCGAGCGGCAGCGGCCGGGGTGGGTCGACGACCTGGCCGGGGTTGCCGTCCGCGTCGCCGGCGAAGCGGGTGCGCAGCACCTCGTGCCGGCTCACCAGCTCCGACAGCGACGCGCGCAGCGCCGGGACGTCCAGCGGGCCGCGGATACGCAGTCCCATGGGGATCAGGTACTCGGCCCGGCCGGGCTCCAACTGGTCCAGGAACCACAGTCGGTGCTGCGCGAACGACAGTGGCAGCGGACGTCCGTGCCGGGGCGCGCGGGGGATGACCGGAGCGTCGTCCGGAGCCCCGGCCGCCACCAGGGCGTCCATGGCGTCCGTCGCGCCCTCGGCATCGAAGTCGGCCGACTCGAACAGCCGGTGGGCCCGCAGCAGAGCTTCCTCCGCGAGGAACGACGCCACCGCCCGCACCGTCAACGGCTCCGGCAGTGTTTCCGCGCCGAATTCCGAACCGAATTCCTCCGCGATCCGGCGTGCCATTTCCGCCGCCTGCGGGAGAGTTCCGCCGAGCCGGAAGAATTCGCCCTCCGCCTCGGTCACCTCGGCGCCGAGCACCGCATTCCACACTGCTGCGATGCGGGCTTCCGCAGGAGAGAAACCGCCCTGCTCGGCCCTCTGGCCGGAGGCCGCGGCCATCATCGGCTTCGTCGTCATGTGTCCACCAGTTCCTCGTCATCGACCGTTTGCGAAAACCCTCGGAAACTCAGCCGAATCCGATGCTCGCAGAGCGATCTGGAGGAGATAACTGGTCACTTCTGCCCGCCGGACGTGGCCACTTCTGCCCGCCGGGCGTGGACACTTACGCCGGTCCGGGCGTGAACACCGCGCCCGGTCAGCGGAGTTCCGCTCGCCGTGGCGGAGATCTGCCGTCCGGGTAGAGGCGGGGGTACGGAACCGGCGGCCGGCGGGCGGTCCACCGCCCGGCCGGTGCCGGTCCCGTACCCCCGCTTACGCGACTTCCTTGGCCGCCGATTCCCCGGGAACGGAAGCCGTACTGGCCATGCTCCCGTTCCCGTGCTCAGTGCCGACGGGGCTCGCGTCGGACACCGTCCGCTTGCGCATGCCCGCCCACTCCCGGTTCAGGGCCGGCACACCGATGGCGACGAGGTAGAGCCCGCCCACGATCCACAGCGCGCCCGAGGTGCCCGTCACCGTCACCAGTCCCGCGCCCAGCAGCCCGCCGAAGGGGATGCCCGCCCAGGTGACGGCCTGAGCCAGCGTCTTGACCCGTCCCAGCAGCGGAGTGGGGATCAGTTCGTACGTCACGGCCCCCACGATCGGATTGACAAAGCCTGAGCCCAGGCCACCCACCGCCAGCACCACCAGCACCAGCCACAGGGGCGCCCCCGTGGCCATGGCCACGAAGCGCGGGACGCCGCCCAGCGTAAAGCCGATCAGATAGACGGCACGCCGGGGCAGCCGCTCGGCCACTCCCGCGGCCACGAGCGCGGCAACGATCGATGTCGCGGCGAAGACGCTGACCACCAGGCCAATGGCTCCCGCACCGTTGCCCGTCTCCTTCGCCCAGACCGGCAGCAGCACGGAAATGAACGCCTGGTCGAGCAGGTTGGTCACGGCGAGCATGCACACGATGGACCGCAGCAGCTTGGCGTCGCGCAGGAACACGGCGCCCTGACGCAGCCGCGAGAGATAGCCCTCGGCCTCCTCGACCGGCGTCTCGTGCGGCTCGGGCACCGGGTCGCTGAGGGTGGTGGAGACGACCAGCGCCGACACACCGAACAGGCAGGCGGTGATCCACAGGGCGTAGAGGCTGCCGAAGGAGGCGACGACCACACCGGCGACGGCCGGTCCGATGGTCGTCGCGGTCCGTTCGACCGCCGCCGACAGACCGGTCCCCCGTTCCAGCGGCACCCGGGCCGCGCGGGTGGCCGCGGGCACGAAGAGCCCCTTGGCCCCGTTGGCCGGGCCGTCCGCCGCGCCGACCACGGCCAGCAGCCCCAGCAGCAGGCCGAAGGACAGGTGTCCCGTCAGGTAGAGCAACGGAGCGGTGGCCGTCGCGACGGTAGAGGCCAGGTCGCCGGCCACGCTGATGCGCTTGGGGCCGACGCGGTCGATGATCGGCCCCGCCAGCGCCTGGGCTACCACGTAGGGGACTATCTGACAGAAAGCGACCAGACCCGTCTTGCCGACGCTGCCGGTCGTCGTCAGGACGAACCAGGGCAGGGCGATCGAGAGCACCCGATTGGCCGACAGTGACGCCGCGTTGGCCGACAGCATGCCGACCAGTCCGCGCAGGACCCGGGGCCCGCCGTCCGGGGCGTCCGGGGCGGGTGTGCGTGTGCCACTGTCCGCCGCCTGCTGGGCGGCCTCGTGCCGAGAGGTCATCTTTCTCACTCCGAGTCGGTGGGGTGGGAGACATGCCGGTCTGCGCTGGTGGGGAACAACTGGAACTGGAAGGCGACTCGCGCCGCGCCCTCGGGCAGCGGCGAACCTGCCGGTTCGGGCGGGGAGTTGCGTCGGCGGAGCAGTTGGTGGATCTCCGCCGACAGCTCTTCGGCCTCGGCCGGGGTGAGCGTGAGCACGTAGTCGCCGAAGTCCTGGGCGTCGCGCCACTCGGGTGACAGCGAGGTGGTCGCGTCGATGGCGGTCGTCATCGCGTCGGACCAGACCCGGCCGAGCGCCTGCAAATAGGCGATGCCGAGACCGTCATCGCCCGCCAGCACCGAATCGTCCCGTACGACCGTGTTGACGTGCGCCGCCTGCCACCAGCGCTCACGGCGGCCGCCCCGGGACGGCGCCTCGACGATGAAGCCGTACTCGGCGAGCTGGCGCAGGTGATAGCTGGTCGCGCCGGTGTTCTGGTTCAGCCGCCGGGCGAGCGTGGTGGCTGTGGCCGGCCCCTCCGTCCGCAGGACCGTCAGCATCCGCACCCGCAGCGGATGTGCGACGCCCCGCAGGTTACGAGCGGTCAGTTGCACTTGGGAGGGCTGCTCAGGAGGTTCCATGAGGCCCAAGGTAGATGACAAAGACTTCTGTGCATAGATTTCTGTGCACAGAAATCTGTGCAGTCGAGGAGGTGGCTGAATTCCGGCGGTACACGGACTGATACCAACGCCGACTCACGGCTGAGCTCCGTACCGCAGGAGGGACCTCTTCCTGTACGGCGCGCGTAGAGGAACGGCAGCGCGCCGCGGTCGACCTCGGGGCGCCCGCCGGGCCCCATGGCGCCGCCTCCGCTCACGGGGTACCTGGGCTCCCGGAACACAGCGCGTGGTCGATGAGGGCGCCGACCGCGTTCGCCTGGTCCAGGATGCGCTCCAGGCCCCCAAACCCTTCCTCACCGACACGCTCTACGGCGAGGGCTCCCTGCAGCACCTGGAAGTCCGCCACCGCGCACACGCCCGCGTCGAAGACCGTATCCTCTGCGGCAAGACCACCGGCTTCGGCCGCTTCCCCTCCCGGCACTTCCACATCAACGCGGCCTGGCTCGAACTCGCGCCGACCGCTACCGACCCGTCCGCCTGGACGCAGACGCTGCTACTGGACGGCGAACCCGCCACCGCCGAGCCGAAAAAGCTCGGCGTCCGCGAACGCAAGATCCCCAAGCCCGGCGGAAGCGGGAAGGTGCGCAAGCTCGGCATCCCGACCGTCTCCGACCGGGTGGTCCAGGCAGCCCTCAAGCTAGTGCTGGAGCCGATCTTCGAGGCCGACTTCCTGCCGGTCTCCTACGGTTTCCGGCCCATGCGGCGCGCACACGACGCAATCGCCGAGATCCACCGCTACGGCACCCACGGCTTTCGCTGGGTGCTGAATGCGGATATCGAGGCGTGCTTCGACTCCATCGACCACACGGCCCTGATGGACCGGGTGCGAACGCGAGTCAAGGACAAGCGTGTGCTGCGGCTGGTCAAGGCATTTCTCAAGGCTGGCGTCCTCACTGAGGGCGGCGGCCGCGAGGAGACCTTCACCGGCACTCCGCAGGGCGGCAACCTCTCCCCGCTGCTGGCGAACATTGCCCTGTCCACGCTCGACGAGCACGTGATGGAGCCGTGGGAGCCGGGCGGGAGGATGTCCACCAGAGGCAAGAGGGCACACCATCGTCACTCTCGCTCAGGCACTGCATGCTGACGGGGGCTCGGCGAAGGCGCCGGCGGCTGCGGCGAAGGCAGCGGTTCTGGCTGCATGGCCGGGCAGTTGCGGATCGGGTGTCGTGCGGAGGAGCACCAGTTGGTGGTACAGCGGTGCGGTGGCTGCGATGAGCAGCTGCCGAGCGTCGGTGTGCGGTGGTAGTTCGCCGTGCCGGACAGCCCGGCTGACGATGATTTCGCAGCGGGCGTACCGGTCCTCCCAGAGCCGCTGTTGGGCCTGGGCGGCTTTCTCGGAGCGGAACGAGGCGGCGATCAGTGCTGCCATGATCGATGGCTGTGCAGTCAGGGCTGCATGGATCTCCTGGTTCAGTGCTGCCAGGTCGCTTTCCAGTGAGCCGGTGTCCGGTGGCTGCCAGTCGTCGTCGGACGCCGCGTCGAGAACGTCGGCGAGCAGGCCGCCGACGTCCCCCCAGCGCCGGTACACCGTTGTGCGGTGCACGCCGGCGCGGGCGGCGACGGCGTCGGTGGTGAGCCCGTCATAACCGTGTTCGCCGAGCTCGGCGACGACTGCGTCGAGCACCTGCTGACGAATACGGGCGGTGCGGCCCCCGGGCCGGCGGCGGGTCGGCGGCGGATGGGTGCCTTCCGGTCCTGGATCTGCGGGAGTCATCGCTGAATACCTTTGCTCGGGGCGTCGTCGTTATGGCAAGATCTTAAAGCAGCAGTTGTCGCACTAGTGGAGTGATCGATGCTCTTCCGAAGCGTTCGCCCGGCCGCGCAACCCTCGACGGCCACCTCGTTCTCGAATGCTTTGGAGTCTCTGCATGCCTACACAGATCACTGCACTCGCCGTCAGCAAGTCCTTCGACGGCAGGCTCGTTCTTGACTCGGTGACCTGCTCGCTCGCCGCGGGCGAGCGCACCGGGATCATCGGTGAGAACGGATCGGGCAAGACCACCTTGCTGCGCCTGCTCGCCGGGCGTGAACGGCCCGATCAGGGCGAGGTCGTCGTCCAGGCCACCGGCGGGGTCGGCTATCTCGCCCAGGACGAGCAACTGGCGGCGCAGGCGACGGTCCAGCAGGTCATCGACCGGGGGCTGAGCGATCTGCGTGCGGTCGAGCAGCGAATGCGCCGTCTGGAGACCGCGATGGCCGACGGTGACGAGTCCGGCATGGCCGAATACGGCGAACTGCTCACGGTCTTCGAGCTGCGCGGCGGCTACGACGCCGACGCCCGCGTGGAGCGTGCCCTGTACGGACTGGGCCTGGGGCTGGTGGGCCGTGACCGTACGGTGGGCACCCTGTCCGGCGGAGAACGGGTCAGCTTACGACTGGCGGCCTGCCTGGCGGCGGCGCCGGAGGTGCTGCTGCTGGACGAGCCGACCAACCATCTCGACGACGGTGCCCTGAGCTGGCTGGAAGAGCACCTGCGCGCCCGGCGGGGCACCACCGTGACGGTCTCCCACGACCGGGTCTTCCTCGAACGGGTTGCGACCAGCCTGTTGGAGGTGGACGCCGACACGCGTCGCGTCGTGCGGTACGGCAACGGCTACACCGGTTACCTCGCCGAGAAGACGGCTGCCCGGCAGCGCTGGGCCCAGGCGCACGACCAGTGGCGGGCCGACATCGACCGGCTCCGCGAGGCAGCCGCGACCACCGCCCGCCAGGTGGCCCCGGGCCGTCCGATGAAGGACGGCAACAAGTTGGCCTACGACCGGGCGGGCGGCCGCGTGCAGCAATCGCTGGCCAGCCGGGTGCGCAACGCCGAGGAACGGCTGCGCCGCCTCCTTGCCGACCCGGTTCTGCCCCCGCCGGAGCCACTGCGCTTCACTCTCGTACTGCGGACCCGCCGCCTACAGGGCGTCGTACTCGACGCCGCCGACATCGCCGTCACGGATCGGCTTGCCCGCACCTGCCTGTCCGTCACGGCGGGCGAGCGCCTGCTGATCACGGGGCCGAACGGAGCGGGCAAGAGCACCCTGCTGCGCGTCCTGGCCGGAGACGTCACTCCCGACAGCGGAAGCGTCACCTGCCGCGGCAGGATCGGCTACCTCCCCCAAGAACCGCGACCCGGGGAACCGGCCGAGACCGTGCTGGCCGCCTTCGCCCGTGGCCGGACAGGAGAGGCCGCCGGACACGCCGGACAGCTACTGTCCCTCGGCCTGTTCGACCGCGACCAGCTCGCGGTGCCAGTCGGCCAGCTGTCCACCGGGCAGCTGCAGCGTCTGGCCCTGGCGCGATTGCTCAGTGCGCCATCGGACGTCCTGTTGCTCGACGAACCCACCAACCATCTCTCGCCCGCCCTCGCCGAGGAGCTGGAAACCGCTCTGAGCGGGTACAACGGCACGCTCGTCATCGTCAGCCATGACCGCCGGCTGCGTCGGCACTGGCGGGGCGCCCATCTGGCCTTACAGACGACTGATACGTCCGCCGCCACGTGCTGAGGTCCTCCGGACCCGCAGACACCCGCAGACATCGCTCAGGAAGGATGAAATTCGTGATGCCGCCTGTTCCCGCCGACCCGACCGTGGTGCACCCGATGCCCGAACAGCCGCGGGTGGTGCTGCTGAAAATCGACGACCTGGAGAAGGACCCCCGAGAACGCGGCACCCGGGCACGTGGAAACGGAACGTCTGGACCCAACAACCCCCAGCGCCACGGACCGTTGAACGAACCCGGCCCAGGACGACCTGCGCGGTGACCCGCTCCCCTATCCGCGATCCACCATTCCAGCACCGAGAATCGAGCTGTCAGCATGCCTGCTTCGCCCCACCCCACCCCGTTCGCCAATTGGCTTCGCACCCACGCCGTCCCCCTCGACCACCTCGATCCCGAGGCACCACTCGACGATCTGGAGCCGCTGCGCGCCATCATCGGCGACGCACGTGTCGTCGCGATCGGCGAAAGTTCCCACTTCATTATCGAGTTCGCATCCATGCGCGAGCGCATCCTGCGGTTCCTGGCCGAGCACTGCGGATTCACCGTCCTGGCCTTCGAGTACGGCTTCAGCGAAGGCTTCCCCCTTGACGTGTGGGCCCAGGGTGAGGGGACGGACGACGACCTGTCGGCGCACCTCGCCGAGACGATCCCCGTGGGAGTCGACGAGCCGCTGCGCTGGATACGCCGGCACAACCGAACCGCCTCAACACCGGTGCGCTTCACAGGCATCGACATCCCGGCGGCCGGTGGGTCCTTGCTTCCCGCCCTGGCCCCGGTCGCCGACTACCTGCGCCGGATCGATCCCGAAACCCTGCCGGTCGTCCAAGAGGCGATACGGATTGCCGAATCGTTCGCCGGTGGCTCCGCGGCCGTCGCCGCGCCCGCGTGGGGACGCCTGGCCACCGCCGAACAGGACGCCCTCAGCGCGACCCTGACGCGCCTGCTCATCCGGTTCCGCTCTGTCGAACCGCTGTATGTCTCCCGCGGCGATCAGCACAGCTACGACATCGCCGTGCGCCGACTCGAAGGCGCCTGCCACGCCGACTACACCTTCCGCGCCATGGCCGACCTCTTCGCCGGCAAAGGGCTGACCGCCGACACCTCAGCCCGCGACGTCTACATGGCCGAGTCGGTCCTGTGGCACCTGGGACGCTTCGAACCCGGAACCCGCGTCGTGCTGGCGGCTCACAACGCCCACATTCAGAAGACACCGGTGGCCTTCAACGGCCACCTCACGGGACTCCCCATGGGACAGCACCTGCACCGCGCGCTCGGCGATGACTACTTCGCCCTCGGCCTGGTGAGCACCATCGGACATACCGCGGACATGCCCCGCGACGAGAACACGCCCTTCGGCTTCACCATCGACGCCACCGCGCTGGAGCCGGCCGAACCGGGAAGCATCGAAGCCGCATTCGCCGACGCCGAACTCGGGCTCAGCATCGCCGATCTCCACCAGGCACGCCCGCAGGAGGCCTATGGAAAAGCCGACCTTGCCCCGGGCCCCGACCGCATCCGGATCCAAAGCGCCTACCTCCACACCCCCATCCTTGAGGCGTTCGACGCTATCCTCCACACCCCGACCTCCACCGTTGCCGACGACCTCAAAAACATGTGAGAAGGGCCAATGACCCGGGCGGTGAGGCCGAGCAAATACACCCGGACCCAGCGCCGGAACCATCCCTCACCGTCCCGGGTGCCGAGTCCGCCGCCGACTGGTCGGCAGTCCTGGGGGTGCCCGGCGATGTGCTCACCGTGACCGGCCCCGGTGCCCGCCGCGCGGCTTCGTTCAGCTGGGGGTCGGTAAGGTCGGCGAAGTCCTTCATCGCATCTCCGTGCTCGATCGGTCGGCGGCCTCCGCCGGGGTTCGGGGACGGGGCACGGCGGCGGCCGGCCCCAGGTCGATGCGCTTGCTCATGTCCAGGCGGAAGGTGCCGTACGGGTTGACGTTCGACCAGAACAGCGCGGTCAGGCCGCGTCGGTCCTTGTCGCTCAGCTTCTTCGCCCATGCTGGTCCCTGTTCTCGTATAGCTGTCGCCACCCGACAAGTAGCTGAGGGTGACGCCCTGGGCATAGTCCCCCCGGGCGGGTCAGGTGCCGATAGCGTGCCGCCGACGACGCGATGCGAAGGGCGGGGCCGCGGTGGCGAAGCGGTGGGTCCAGTACGTGGTGCCGGTGATGGTCGAAGTCGACGTTGACGACGCCAAGGTGACCCGGGTGGTCACCCTGCCCGAGGAAGTCCGCGAGGACCGCGACGACATGGGTCACTTCCTCATCTACGACGAGCAGTTCGTCCGTCGTGTTGGTGACGAGCAGCCCCAGGTGCACGCCTTCTGTGTGGCCGAACCGCAGTGGGCGGATCATCGGTTCCGGGTCGGCGGCCCAGCGAACTGGCCGGAACGCTGGGAAGAGAGCTTCGGTCGCCTTGATGAGGATGACCGGTACGAAGAGATCAGTCCGTACGACCTGCGCCAGCGGTAGCCCGACACCCTGGCCGGCGCAGAATTTTACGGGGTGCGCTGAACACAACAGCCCATGCCCCTCCTCTGCACGGGAGGTGCGGCATGGGCCGGAGGTCTCGTTCACCGGGGCGCGGAGCCTCACGCGGGACAACGAACAGCAGGTACGCGCGGTTACGGGCGCAGGAGCCCCTGCCGGGCGGCGTCAGCGCTTGCGCGTGAACCGTTCGAGGAGACGTTCGCGCTGCTGGATGCCCAGACCTTGGATGCGGCGGCTGTCGGAGATCTCCATCTCGTCCAGCAGCTTCTGGGCGCGCACCTTGCCGATGTCGGGGAGTGATGCGAGCAGGGTGCGCACGGGCATCTTGCGGATGGCTTCGGAGTCGCTGGCCAGCACATCGGCGAGGGAGAGCTGGCCGTGCTTGAGGGCGTCCCTCACCTCGGCCCGCTCCTTGCGCGCGGCGGCTGCCTTCTCCAGCATGAGCCTGGGCGACGGCTTCGGGGTACGCCTCGCGCTTGGCGTGCTCGGCGAGGGCCCGGTAGATGCTGGCGACGGAGGGGTTCTGGTCCTTGCGCTTGCCGGTGGGGATGATCAGGTCGGGCTGGATCTGCTCGACGGACTCGCCGTTCACCCTCCGCCGCAGCACGGTGTGCAGCATGTCGTCGGTGATGACCGGCGGCCGGCCGCCGTGCTTGCCCTTGCGGGCCGCCGTGTCGAGCCCTTCCAGTGTCGATTCGCGGATGTTCTCCCGCTCGGTCTCCGCCATCGCCGCGAAGAACGCGAACAGCACCTTGCCGGGGCCGTTGGGGTCGTAGATGCCGGGCAGGGGTCCGGCGAGCATCTCCAGGACCAGGCCGTGGGCGGTGAGGTGGTCGGCCAGCGCGGTGAGTTCGGCGGCGTCGCGGCCGAGCCGCTTCATCTCGTAGACGGTGAAGATGACCCGGCAGTGCGGGGCATGCGCCTTGATCTCCCGGGCGGCGGCCAGCGCGGCCTCGAACTGGGGGCGGACCCGTACCCGGGTGCTGATCTTCTCGGCGAAGATCTTGTCGCGGGGGATGTTCTTGGCGGCGAGCGCGTCGAGCTGGGAGTCGAGTTCCTGCCCGAGGGTCGAGCAGCGGGCGTAGCCGATGCGGATGTCGGCGCTGGGCAGGTCCGGGTCGACGGGCGCCGGGGGCGGGGTGCCGGGCCGCCACGGCCGGCCCGGCGCGCGGTCGGCGGGGGTGGGAACCCGCAGTGCCTTCTTCAGGCGGGGCACCAGGGTGAAGCGGCGGGTGTGGTAGGCGGAGGCGACCGCGCCGCCGCGCGAGCGGCACGGCGAGCCCGGCTGTGCGTCACACTTCGGAGGTGTGCTGTTCGACGTCGTCGGCGTCCGACCGGTCGGCCGGCCGGGGAAGGCTGCTGAGGGTCCGTCATGGGCCCGGATTTTCGCACAATGCAAGTCTCAGAAGGGGGTCCGTCCCGCTTTTGAGTGAGAACGGGTTCTGAGAACCGAACCGCGATCAGCGAGGGTCCGGCGGCCCGTTCTTGATCTTGCTCTGGCAAAGGACCGATTGTGAGAACTCCTCGGGGCTTCCACTTCTTCGCGTACAGGTTCGCCGTCTCCTTGCCGCCACGCCCCGACGGCGGAGTTCGGCGTCGACACGCTCGGCGAGTGGCACGTCGCCCTGGCGTGCACACTCCAGCACCCTGCTCAGGCTTGGTACCGCAGTCTTCCGCCTGGATGGCGAGAGCATCGACTTCTCGGCGTACTCGATGGACAGTCCGGCGGCCACTGTGGAACTTCAGACCGAGCTTCAGCGCCGGTTCCCCCACAAGGTGACGATCGCATGGAAGCCAGAGGCGGTGAACAGCCTCGACCGCCAGCGTGTCGCCGCGCACCGCGTGCTCGTCTCCGCCGCCGTGGACCGCGAGCAGCCGTCTGGCGCGGACTACTGAGTCCCATGGCGTGATTCGGCCATACTTAGGTGATCTTGGTGTGAAGATCCTTTGACTTATGCATGATCAATCCTTGACCTGGGCGGCACAAGAGCCGCACCGGTTAACTCAAGGGGAGGGAAACACTCATGCGCAGGATCAAGGCGATAGCTGGCATAGTGCTGGCCATCGGCATCGCGGTGCCCACCACCAGCGCCATGGCACTCAGCGCCACCGGCGGCGGCGTCACTGCCACCAGCCCGTGAAATAACGACAGCGGGCTCATCTCCGTCTACGACGGCAGCGACGACGGTGACCCGGGCAAGGCCGAGTACTACCGGCAGGACAGCGCCGGTACCCTCCGCACGTTGTGGAACCAGAGTGGTTACAAGACCCGCGTGATCTCGGGTGACGGCTCGAAGGTCATCAAGTTCAATGCCTGCGACGACAACGACTGGGCCTCGGACGACTGCTCGGGCTGGGTCGCCCCGTAACCTGGCCGCACCGCAACACCGCCCGCCGGGCAGTGGTGCGGCTTGCCCGGCGGTACCCGTTTCCTCTTCAGCTTGCCTTCTTCGAGAATACGGACGTGCTGTGACCCCCACACCGCCGCTGGGCGATGGCCTTCGGGTAAAGGGCTTGACTTATCAGGTCGAAGACCGCGTACTGCTCAACAATGTCGACCTCACCGTGGCTCCGGGGGAGTCCGTGGCCATCACGGGGCCCAGCGGGTCAGGCAAGTCCACACTCCTGATGTGCGTACTCGGCCTGATCAGACCCGACTCCGGCACGATTACCGCTGGAGGGCACCGTCTGACCGGTCTGCTGCCCGGCTCCCTGGCCAAGGCCCGCCGCAAACACCTCGGCATGGTTTTCCAGTTCGGCGAGTTGCTCCCCGAACTGACGCCCGTGGAAAACGTGGCATTGCCCATGCTCCTGGACGGCTCTGACCACCATCAGGCCTACGACGCCGCCACCCGGCTCCTGGACGAACTCGATGTCCCCCATGGCACCACCCCCACGGGGATGCTCTCCGGCGGAGAACGCCAGCGCACCGCAGTGGCCCGGGCCCTGATCGCGCAGCCACCCGTGCTGCTGGCGGATGAACCGACCGGCGCGCTCGACCCCAAAGCGCGTGAGAACGTTGCCGACCAGCTTTTCCGCATCTGCCGCCAACGCAACTGCGCGCTCCTGGTCGTCACCCACGATCCCTCCATCGCCGAACGTGCCACGCATGCGTTTGAGCTGCAGGAGAGCACTCTCGTCCCCGCCCACCGAGGAACACCCGCGTGATCGGCTCGCACCCCGCCCAGACCCGCCGCCCGGGTCGACTGTGGATCCAGCTTCTCAGAGTCGGTCTGGCCGCGGCACGAACGACGCCCGGCACGCGACTGCGCTCCTGGGCACTGATGGCAGCCTCGGCCGTCCTGGCCCTGACCGCCCTGACGTTTGCCACCACCACTGCCACGTTCGACGGGCGCACCCAGCGTGATACTGCCCGCGGCCCCATTGTGACCGGCAGCGCCCAGCAAGCCACCGCCCTGTGGAAGGAAGCCTTCGATTCCTTTGGTACTTCACCACACGGCGTCATCTACATCGAGCCGCTCGCGCCCAAGAGTCCTCCACCGCCAGGGCTCTCCCGCTGGCCCCGCCCCGGCGAAGCCTTCTTCTCTCCCGAGCTGGCCCGGGCGGCTGAGGACTACGACAGCCTCGACCGTTACGGCCGCTACGCCGGAACCATCGACCCGCAGGGGCTGAGGTCCCCCTCCGAGCGTATGGCCTATGTCCGCCCGGCCCACCCGCCGGTTGACCCCGCAGCAGATTCCTGGCAGTACATCACCGGTTTCGGCCAACTCTTTCCGATGAATCAGGACATCTATCCCTACACGGCGGTCGAAACCGGCGGCGCTATTGCCGTCTTGATGGCTGTACCAGCTCTGGCATTGCTGGTTGTAGCCACCCGCGTCGGATCGGCGACCCGTGATCGCCGAAGCCAGCTCATCAACGCCCTGGGCGCCTCATGGGCCCACCGAGCCGTGATCAACGTCGGGGAGGCGTTCGTACCGGCCGCTGCCGGAACCCTGGTGGCTCTCATCCCGGCCGCACTGCTGCTGTCCACCGATGTGCGCCTGACTATCACCGGCTACATCATCAGCACAGCCGACACGCGCCGGGCGTGGCCCGAACTGGTCGGCGCACTTGCTGTATCCCTGGTCCTGACACTGCTGCTGGTGGTGATCCTGCACCGGGTGCAACGCTCCAAGACGGCCACTCGGCCAAGTACGTCCACTTCGCGTCTGCCGAAATGGCGCATGGCCCTGTGCGTGGTCGGCGTTCTGGCGATCGCCTTTAGTCAGTACGCCCCCAAGGGCCCGGACATCGCGATCTTCCTGGCCGGCACCGTCCTGATGTGGGCCATGCTGCCCTCAGTGATCGCCCAGCTGTGCGTCGCCAACGGCAAACGGATCGCTGCCGGCGGCTACCGCAACGGGAATCCCGGCCGACTCATCGCAGGCCGCTGGACCGCAGCGCACCCGGGCGTCCTGGTGCGTCTCTCCGTGGTCTTCATCATCGGCATTGGTCTCATCAGCCACCTCCAGGTCTGGAACAGCCGCCTGGGAGACAGCGCCGCCGCCGCCCAGCGGATAACCCAACGTGTCGGAGACACCCTTTACACCGTCCACAGCAGCACCCTCACCTCCGGCGCCGTCAAGAACTTCTCACGCGACCTTCCCGCCGGAACTCACCTCCTGGTCGCGACCACCCACCCTGAAGGCGACCACCCTCGCATTGACCTGGCGGGATCCTGCCCCGACCTGACGTCCCTGCGCCTGCCCTGCCCGGACACCGCACAGCAGGTCACCACGAGCGATCCCCGGCTGGAAGAACTGGCCCGCCCCTACGCAGGCAACCTCACTGTCCGGGCCGTCAACGGCGACTTGCCCTTCAGTCAGATCAACGGGCCTCTCATCGTCACCACCGATGAACCCGGACACCGTGCCGAGATCGAAAAAGCCGCTTACGCTGCCCACCCTGGCATCAACGTCGACACCCCGGGAGAAACCTGGGTGATCGGCGCCCAACAGAAGAACAGCCTCAACAACTGGCTCTTCCTCTTCGGCGGTACCGGCCTGGCGCTGCTGCTCGTGGCAGGGCTGATCAGCGCCGCCGCAGAGTTCGTACGCATCAGAGTAGGACTGGCACCACTGAGCGTTCTGACCGGCAACGACCAGGTCTTTCGTACGATCGCCCTGTGGTATCTGACTGTACCGCTGCTGATCGCGACCGCCCTCGCGACCTTCATCACCAACTGGCACTCACTGTTCTTCGTCATCTCCCTGCGGGAGGGCAGATTCTCCTGGCCGGTCCTGGCCACCGCAGCCACCGGCTTCTCCCTGGCCGCTGTGGCCATCGGCCTCCTCGCGGCGCATTCCGCCCGACGTGCCGCACCATTCTGGAGACCAAAAGCAGACTGAGTGGACTGCTCGGGATGTCCGGGTTTCGTAGAGGCAGGTGATCTTGTTTCGGGGGTCTGCGGAGTGGACTGTCACCACCATTCGCGGTCGTGCTCCGCGTACGGTGCACAATCGAGGCGGAGTGGAGCCGTTCCTCAGCTGGTGAGCTGGTCTGCCCGGACTCAGTGAAGGCGGTGGCCGAACCGCTGCTCCTACTCACCCGCAACACCGCTGACGCTTCATCACCCGGAGGGACGACACCGCCCGCTACAGCGTCGGGTGACCTCCCCTGATGCGACGAGGACCGCACGCATCCCGGACGCCTGGGCGGGGCTTGAGCCCCG
>NZ_JBEOVN010000149.1:0-18388 GCF_040295565.1 Streptomyces sp. NPDC002785
CCGGTCCGTTTCGTCTCCGAAACGGACCGGGGCTCCGTCATGGGGCCTTCGTGCTACTTGTTGCGGCCGCGCTTTTCGCGGACCCGCACCGAGATGTGGATCGGGGTGCCCTCGAAGCCGAACTCCTCGCGCAGCCGGCGCTCGACGAAGCGTCGGTAGCCGTGCTCCAGGAAGCCCGAGGAGAACAGCACGAAGCGCGGCGGCTTGGTGCCCGCCTGGGTGCCGAAGAGGATGCGGGGCTGCTTGCCGCCGCGGACGGGGTGCGGGTGGGAGGCGACGATCTCACCGAGGAAGGCGTTCAGCCGGCCGGTGGGGACGCGGGTCTCCCAGCCGGCGAGGGCGGTCTCGATCGCCGGAACCAGCTTCTCCATGTGCCTGCCGGTGACGGCGGAGACGTTGACCCGCGGGGCCCACGCGATTTGCGCGAGCTCCGTCTCGATCTCGCGCTCCAGGTAGTAGCGGCGCTCCTCGTCGAGGGTGTCCCACTTGTTGTACGCGATCACCAGGGCGCGCCCGGCCTCCACGGCCATGGTGATGATGCGCTGGTCCTGGACGCTGATGGACTCGCTGGCGTCGATCAGGACGACGGCGACCTCGGCCTTCTCCACGGCGGCGGCGGTACGCAGCGAGGCATAGTAGTCCGCGCCCTCCTGGAGGTGGACGCGGCGGCGGATACCGGCCGTGTCGATGAACTTCCAGGTGATGCCGCCGAGCTCGATCAGCTCGTCGACCGGGTCACGGGTGGTGCCCGCGAGCTCGTTGACGACGACGCGGTCCTCGTTCGCCACCTTGTTCAGCAGTGAGGACTTGCCGACGTTCGGACGGCCGATGAGCGCGATCCGGCGCGGTCCGCCGATCGCGGTGCCGAAGCGCTGCGCGGGGGCCTCGGGCAGTGCTTCGAGTACGGCGTCGAGCAGGTCGCCGGTGCCGCGGCCGTGCAGCGAGGAGACCGGGTGCGGCTCGCCGAGGCCCAGCGACCAGAGCGCGGTGGCGTCCGCCTCGCCGCTCTGCCCGTCGACCTTGTTGGCGCACAGCACGACGGGTTTACCGGCCCGGCGCAGCAGCTTGACGACGGCTTCGTCGGTGTCGGTCGCGCCGACGGTCGAGTCGACCACGAAGACGACCGCGTCGGCGGCCTCGATCGCGTACTCGGCCTGGGCGGCGACGGAGGCGTCGATGCCCAGCACGTCCTGCTCCCAGCCGCCGGTGTCGACGACCTTGAAGCGGCGGCCCGCCCACTCGGCCTCGTAGGTGACGCGGTCGCGGGTGACGCCGGGCTTGTCCTCGACGACCGCCTCACGGCGACCGATGATCCGGTTCACCAGCGTCGACTTGCCGACATTGGGGCGGCCGACGACGGCGAGCACGGGAAGCGGTCCGTGACCGGCCTCATCGAGTGCGCCCTCGACCTCTTCGGCGTCGAAGCCCTCCTCCGCGGCGAGCTCCATGAACTCCGCGTACTCGGCGTCGCCAAGCGCTCCGTGCTCGTGGTCCGAGCCGTCGGAGTGAATCTGGTCGTTCATGAAGTCCGTTCCTCTTTGCATCATCATCGATGGGCCACGACCATGCGGCCCACTACTCAAGTCTTACCTACGCCCGGTGAAACGCCTGGCCTCGTCCAGGTGGGCGGTCAGCCGCCCCTGGATCCGTACCGTCGCCTCGTCCAGCGCCTTGCGCGTGCGCCGGCCACTGCCGCCCACCCGTCGCCCGCCACCACCCTTGTCCGAGCTGCGCGCCCCCTCTTGCGCGTCGAAGGCATCGCCGAAGACGACGTCGACCCGGCTGCGCAACGGCGGCAGTGCCGATATCAACCGTCCGCGGCGCTCGGTGCTTCCCAGTACGGCCACGGGCACGATCGGCGCCCCGCTGCGTACCGCGAAGTATGCGAGCCCGGCACGCAGGGAGGCGAAGTCTCCTTCGCCCCTGGTGCCCTCGGGGAAGATCCCGAGCACCCCGCCGTTGTCCAGCACGCCGAGGGCGTGGGTGATGGCGGTGCGGTCGGCGGTCGTACGGTCCACCTTCAGCTGACCGATTCCGCGCAGGAACGGGTCGAGGGGGCCGACGAACGCCTCTTTTTTGATCAGGAAGTGGACGGGCCGGGGCGCGGTGCCCATCAGCATCGGACCGTCGATGTTGTGGGAGTGGTTCACCGCGAGTATGACGGGTCCGGAGGCGGGAACCCGCCACGCACCGAGGACGCGGGGCTTCCACAGCCCGTACATCAGCCCGATGCCGATCCCGCGCCCGACCGCTGCGCCGCGCAGCGTGGGCGAGCTCGTGGCTTGGGTCACTGCACGGCCTGCTTCTCCTCGACGAGGGTGACGACGCACTCGATGACCTGCTGAAGGGTCAGTTCGGTGGTGTCCACCTCGACGGCGTCGTCCGCCTTGGCCAGCGGGGAGGTCTTGCGGCCGGAGTCGGCCGCGTCCCGCTTGATCAGCGCTTCCTTGGTGGCTGCGAGATCGGAGCCCTTGACCTCTCCGCTACGGCGGGCGGCGCGCGCCTCGGGCGATGCGGTGAGGAAGATCTTCAGGTCGGCGTCGGGCAGCACCGTGGTGCCGATGTCACGGCCCTCCACCACTATGCCCCGCTCGGCCGTGGCGGCGATGGTGCGCTGCAGCTCGGTGATCCGGGTGCGCACCTCGGGGACCGCGCTGACGGCGCTGACCTTCGAGGTGACCTCCTGGGTACGGATCGGGCCCGAGGCGTCCTCGCCGTCGACAGTGATCGTGGGGGCGGCCGGGTCCGTACCGGAGACGATGACCGGCTTGGCGGCGGCGGTCGCCACCTCCATCGCGTCCTGCACGTCGATGCCGTTGTTCAGCATCCACCACGTGATCGCCCGGTACTGGGCGCCGGTGTCCAGGTAGCTCAGGCCGAGCTGCGCGGCGACGGCCTTGGACGTGCTCGACTTACCGGTGCCGGAGGGCCCGTCGATGGCGACGATCACTGCGGCCGGGGCCGTCCGGGCGGCGACGCTTGCGGTTTCCACGGTGGTGGACACCTTCCTGGTACACGGGGTGGGCGGGACGGGGGCGCGCGAACCCGCCCCGCACAAGGTTACCGAGTGTCGGAGCGGTCCTCTGCACCCCTGTGGACAACCGCCTCCCGGGCCCGCCGCCCCGGGCCTACCGGCGCAGCGACCAGCCCCGGTCGCGCAGTGCCGCGCTCAGTTCGGAGGCCGCGCTGGGCTCGACCATCAGCTGGACCAGGCCCGCCTGCTGCCCGGTGGCGTGCTCGATGCGGACGTCCTCGACGTTGACCCCGGCCCGGTTGGCGTCGGCGAAGATCCCGGCCAGTTCGCCCGGCCGGTCGCTGATGAGCACGGACACGATCTCGTACGAGGCGGGGGCCGTCCCGTGCTTGCCGGGCACCCGGACCCGGCCCGCGTTGCCGCGGCGCAGTACGTCCTCGATGCCTTCGGTGCCTTCGCGGCGCTTGTCGTCGTCACCGGACTGCAGACCGCGCAGCGCCCGTACCGTCTCGTCCAGATCGGCGGCGACCCCGGCCAGCACGTCGGCGACCGGGCCCGGGTTGGCGGAGAGGATCTCCACCCACATCCGCGGGTCGGAGGCAGCGATCCGGGTGACGTCCCTGATGCCCTGACCGCAGAGGCGTACGGCGGTCTCGTCGGCCTCCTCCAGGCGGGCGGCGACCATCGACGAGATCAGCTGCGGGGTGTGGGAGACGAGGGCGACGGCCCGGTCGTGCGCGTCGGCGTCCATGACGACCGGTACGGCGCGGCAGAGCGCGACCAGTTCCAGGGCGAGGTTGAGGACCTCGGTGTCGGTGTCACGGGTCGGGGTGAGGACCCAGGGACGGCCCTCGAAGAGGTCCGCGGTGGCGGCGAGGGGGCCCGATCGTTCCTTGCCGGCCATGGGGTGCGTACCGATGTACGGCGTGAGGTCGACGCCCCGGGCCTCCAGCTCGCGGCGCGGGCCGCCCTTGACGCTGGCGACATCGAGGTAGCCGCGGGCCACGCCGTCCCGCATGGCGGTGGCCAGCACCGAGGCCACGTGGGCGGGCGGCACGGCGATGATCGCCAGGTCGACGCGGCCCTCGGGTACCTCGTCCGTACCGGCGCCGAGCGCTGCCGCGGTGCGGGCCGATTCGGGGTCGTGGTCGACGAGGTGGACATGGATGCCGCGCCCGGCCAGGGCGAGGGCTGCGGAAGTGCCGACGAGGCCCGTTCCGATGACGAGGGCGGTTCTCACTGGGCGATGTCCTTGCGGAGGGCGGCGGTGGCGCCGAGGTACACGTGCGCGATCTCGGACTTGGGAAGGTACGTCTCGATGTGCGCGAGGATGCGCACCACACGGGGCATGGCCCCCACGATGTCCAGTTCCTGCGCACAGATCAGCGGTACGTCGACGATTCCGATCCCGCGCGCGGCGGCGGCCGGGAAGTCGCTGTGCAGATCGGGGGTGGCCGTGAACCAGATGCTGATCAGATCGTCCGCGACGAGGTTGTTGCGCTCCAGGATGGCGGTGAGCAGGGCGCCGACCCGCTCGTCCATGTGTCCGGCCTCGTCCTGATCCAGCTGGACGGCTCCACGGACCGCTCGTACCGCCACGTCGTGCTCCTCGCTTCTTCGTGCGTGTCGCGCCTGTTGTACGCCTGCGTGATCTTTCTGCGTGATCAGCCTAGAGGGGCGGCGCGACGGGCGGCCGGGGTGCTCTCCCAGTGAGACGGCGCTCGTGCGTGCGCTACCCGGTGGCCGCCCCCGCCCCCGGGCTCAGGGCTGCTGCTCCCGGACCAGGTCCTCGATCGAGCGGCCCTCCGGGGCCTCTCCCGACGGGGTCAATTTGTCGACAGCCGTCGGCAGCGACCGGGCGATCTCGTCGGCGGCCTGTCCGGTGGATACCCCGGCTTCCGGGGCGACCTTCTGCAGGGTCTCGTCCGGCCAGTGCCTCGGCGTTCTGGGCACCGCTGACCGCCTGGTTCTCGCCGGTGCCGACCCAGGACTGCGCCTGGTCGACGAGGCCGGACTTGGTGAGCATCCCGATCAGCCCTTCGAGCGCGTCGCCACCAGCGCCCGTGCCGCCCTGGCCGCTGCCGAGCGCGCCGAGCAGCGTGCCGAGGATGTTCCCGGCGCCGCCTGAGCCGCCGCCCTGGCCGCCGCCGCCCAGCAAGCTGCCCAGCAGGCCGCCGAGGTCGTTTCCCGCCATGGCTCTGCCTTTCGAATGGGATGATTTATCGACAATGTCGATCAGAGCCCGGGCTTCTGCCACTTGAGCGGGGCGCCGCCCTCGGCCGCCGTCGTGTCCTCGATCAGCCGGACGGAGCGGCCGCCGGAGCGCTCCGGCGGGCATCGGCCAGGAGCGCGGCCTCCGCGACATCCGGATGCTCGCTGTCCCGCAGCACGGCCAGCTCGCCCGGCCACGGATCAGCCCACCCGGTGTGCTCGCCCGCCCGGACCACGAGCTCGACCGCGGCCAGCCCCGCAACCGCCGACCTCCGCGCCCGCAGCGCAGCCACCACCGTTCCGATCGCAGCGATCGGCAGCACCGGCTGCGGCCCCCGCCACTCGTACCGAATGACGTCGAGCGGGCCCGGCCGGTCCCCGGCGAGGGCCAGCCATCGGTCCCACCGTTCGACCGTCCCCTCGTCCTCCGCCGTCAGCGACGCCAGGGCCGCCACCAGCGCCGTTTCGGACGCCGAGTGGACGAGCCCCGCCTCCCTGAGCGCCTCGGTGACGGCCTCCAGGGCGGCGACCGGGCGCGACCCGTACCCCCGCTTCAGTGAGTCGAGGACCAGCAGCGCGTCCCTCCGCTTCTCCTCGTCCGCGGAAGGGACCTGGCTCACCACCGCATCGAGCGCGCCCTTCAGCGCCGACCGCCCCTCCCGGGTCGTCGCCCAGTCGCACAGCAGGCGCGCCGCCTCCCCGCGGACTGCGGGCGGACGGCCACTATCGGCCACCACGGCGGCGATGACATCGGTGACAGGGGCGGTCGCCGCCGTTTTGACGAGCGCGTGGGCGGCGGCCGTCGCGGATTCCTTCTCCCCCGTGGCCACCGTGTCCGCGAGGAACCGGCGCAGCGCGTCGGCGGCCTGTGGCCGGTCGGGCCGCGCCGCCATCACCCGTTCGCGTACCGCGGCATGGTGCAGCTGCGCGGTCAACCGCTCCGCGATACCGACGGCATCCGTGCGGGCCGCGAGTACCCCGGCCATCGTGGCGTGGACATCGCGGTGCTGACCGGGTACGTCCCAGCCGGCCAGCACGGCCGCGAAGGCCGCCGGTGAGGACAGCTCGGACAGCCCGCGCACGGCCGCCTTCCGGCTGCCGACGGACCCGGTGACGTCCATGACGACCCGGCTGAGCCGCGCCACGGCCTCGTCGTCGGGCACCGTACCGAGCAGGGCCCGCACAACGGTCATCGCGGCCCGTCCCCGTACCCCGCCGGTCCCGGCATGTCCGAGCAGGAAGTCCAGGGTCTCGGGATGGGCCGGTACCCCGCCGTTCTCGGCGGCGCGCTCCCCCAGCGCGGTGAGGGCGGCCGCGGCGACGGGCTGCGGCGCCGTGGCCGCCAGCGCGCGCAGACTGTCCGCCTCTCCCAACAGGGCCGCGGCATCGGCCCGTTCCAGCAACGGCACCGCGTCGTCCGCCGCGATACGCGACAGCTGCGCATCGAGCGCGGCGCGCTGACGCGGCAGCCAGCGCCCGAGCACGCTCCGCCGCATCCGCGGCGCCCAGTGTGGCGGCAGGCCGGAACCCATGACCGTGTCGAGCAGATCGGTACGGCGCCGGGCGACCGTACGCCAGACGACCGGCACGACGACCGCTGCGGGAACGACGGCCAGGAGTTCGGCGCAGCGTCGCTCCCGGGTGACCGGATCGGCCAGCCACAGCTCGGCCGCCCGCTGGGCCTGCCTTCCGCGCGACAGGTCCAGTGCTGCCCGGCCGATCGCCTCGTCCAGGGCGGGAATGAGCTGGAGATGACGTACGAACAGGGCCGCGAACAGCCCGAGCCGTCCCGCGGGCCACGGACCGCCGTATTCCCACACTCCGACGGCCGCGTCCCTGCCCAGCGGCAGCGGCCGGACGGTTCCGGAGCCGCGCGGGTCGGCAAGGACCTGGATCAGCAGCCCGACAACCGCGGCGGCCCGCTCCAGGTCACCGCTGCGGGCGGCACTCACCGCCGTGCGCCGCAGCCAGTCCTCGGCGGCCAGGAGCGTCGCCCGGGTCGAGTCGCGGGACTGCACGGTGGTCATCGCGGCATCCCGCAGTGCCGTGTACGGTGCCGCGTCCAGCAACGGCTCCGGGGCGGTGCCCGCCGCTGCCAGGGCTGCGCGGCGCACCTCCTCCTGGTCGTGCCAGGCCCGTTCGCAGGAGGTGAGGACGCGGGCGTACGCGTCCCGATCGCCGTGCAGCGCGGCGCAGTCCAGCAACGCCGGCCAGGCGGCCGCCCGTTCGAACGGGCGGTGTGCGGCGGCGAGTTCCCGCAGACGTGGCTCGGCCTCGGGCAGCGGGAGCATGGCCGCGATCAGGCTGTACTTTCTGCGCCCGGCCCGCCCGTTCAGCCAGCGCGCGGCGATCTCTGCCCTGTCGGCGGGTGCGAGGGCGGCGACGCCGCCGAGCTCACGCCGCCAGCCGGCGAGCCCGTCGGCCGACCTGGATTCGACCACCCGCCGCCGCTGTGCCGGGGGCAGCAGAGCGAGCAGCGGCTCCGGCGCCGCTCGCGGCCCGAACGGCCGCCCCCACGAGGCCTCGACGCGCAGAACACCCGCGAGCAGGGCGATGTCCTCCTGGGAACAGGCCGCGAGGGCGCTCAGCACCCGCCGCGGCAGCGGTTGCGGAGCCAGGGCCAGGCGTTCGGTGCCGGTGCGTCTCAGCGAGGCCAGTACGGCGGCGGGGTCGTGCAGCAGTGTGGCCATCGCCGTGCCGGTGACCAGATGAGGGGCCCGGTCGAGCAGCAGCAGCCCGGCTGCGGGATCGCGGGCGCTGAGGCGGGTCACGAGGTACTGGCTGCGTCCGCGCAGACCTCCGGGTTCGGACCGGTCGGCACTGTCCGTGGGCAGCCGGCCGGCGAGATGGGCGGCGAGTGCGGCCGGTGCGGTACGGGCGAGGGTGTGCAGAACCCCGAGCGGCACCTGGGCCAGCCGGGGCAGCCACTGCCCGGCCACGTCGGGCGTACAGGCGGGGAGCAGCCGGGCCGTGTCCTGGTCACCGTGGCGTTCGTGGACCTGCGGGAGCAGCCGGTCGGCGAGCGCGGACCGGCGGGACAGCCGGAGAATCCGGTACGTGTGATGGCGTACGTCCCTCAGATCACCCAACGCCAGTACGGTCAGGGCCTGTTCGCCGACCGGAAGCCTGATCGCAGCGGCCAGGGCGCGTGGTCTCAGCAGCGGATCGTCGAGTGCCCGCTCGACGGCGTCGAGGTCGCGTCGGACGACGGCGAGGAACAGCGCCAGCCGGCGTTCATCGGGATTCCCGGCGTCCAGGGCCGTGTGCGCGGCGCGGTAGCCGGCGTCGTCCAGGGAGCGGGTGTGTTCGGCGATGGCCCGCATACGGGCCGGGTACGGCAGATGTTCGAACCTGGTGTACAGAACGATTGCTTCTTCTCTGGGGTACGGAGGTGTCGTCATCGCGCTCACCGGAGGGTGGCGCGCCGAGCCTTTCCGGTCATCGTCATGGCGGTGATCGTGGCACCGCGGATCTTCCGGCGCAACACTATTTCGCTCACGTACTCTCGCCGGCATGATCACCCCTGATCCCGAGGCTCTCGTACGCGACCACACGGTCTACTCCTGTGTGATGGGCTCACGCGCCTTCGGGCTCGCCACGGACGGCAGCGATACGGACCGGCGCGGTGTCTTCCTGGCGCCGACCCCGCTGTTCTGGGGGTTCGAGAAGCCGCCGACGCATATCGAGGGGCCCGCGCAGGAGCAGTTCTCCTGGGAACTGGAACGCTTCTGCGAGCTGGCCCTGCGGGCCAATCCCAATGTGCTGGAGTGCCTGCACTCACCGCTGGTGGAACACGTCGACGCCGTGGGCCGTGAACTCCTCGCCCTGCGCCAGGCGTTCCTGTCCCGTCACGCCCACCAGACCTTCGTCCGCTATGCGTTGGGCCAGCGCAGAAAGCTGGAAGCGGATGTCCGTCAGTACGGGGCGCCGCGCTGGAAGCACGCCATGCATCTGCTGCGGCTGCTGACCAGCGGCCGGGATCTGCTGCGCACGGGCGCGCTCACGATCGAGGTGGGCGCGGACCGGGAGGAGCTGCTGGCGGTGAAGCGCGGGGAGGTGCCCTGGCCGGAGATCGAACGCCGCATGACCCGCCTGGCCGAGGAGAACGACGAGGCGGCCAAGGACTCCCCGCTCCCCCCGGGGCCGGACCGGGCCCGCGTGGAGGACTTCCTGATCCGCACCCGCCGGGCATCCGCACTGCGGCCCGACCCGGGGTGAACGGCTCTGCCCACCTGCACGGTCAGCCTGTCGGTCGGGGCCGCGCAGGGGAAGTCCCCACAGGGCGACGAACAGATGCCCGGCCCCCCTCCGTAAGCCGCCGACCGTTCGTTGCCCGAAAAGACGCCCTGGAGGGGCCCCGGACCATCCATCCCTGGCACAGGCGGGCGTGACCTCATGAACCCGCACCCCACGGAAGATCAAGCCCGCTTCTCCTCGGCCAGGAGATGGACCCCCCGAAGGCCCACATCCGAGTCCCTGGACACAACCCGCGCATCGTCTCCGTAGGCATGGATCAAGCGTCCCAGAGCGCCCCCAACGACAGCAGATCGCTCCGGTACTCGATCCGCTCCGACCACTCCTTGGGCCAGGCCCCCGCCCCCAGGTGCGCCCCGGCGAGCGCGCCGGTCAGGCAGCCGAGGGAGTCCGAGTCACCCCGGGTGCAGGCGGCCCGGCGCAGGGCGGTGACCGGTTCGTCGGGGAAGAGCAGGAAGCAGTGCAGGGCCGTGGCCAGGGCCTCCTCGGCGATCCAGCCGTCACCGGTCGTCTCGCAGGGGTCGGTCTCCGGGGACGGGTCGCACAGGGCGTCCTGAACGCGGGCCAGGGCGGTGAGGCATTCGTCCCAGCCGCGCTGGATGTACAGCTCCGGGGAGGAGTCGCCCGCGTACCGCCAGAGATCGCCGAGCCAGCGCGTGAGATAGCGGTTGCTGTTCTCGTACGCGTAACTGCGCAGCTGCCCGATCAGGTCCATCGGCTCCGCTCCCTGCGCCAGCAGGTACACCGCGCGGGCCATCAGGTCGGACGCGGCGAGAGCGGTCGGGTGACCGTGGGTGAGAGCCGCCTGCAACTGGGCGGCGCCGGAGCGCTGTTCATCGCTCAGCCCGGGCACGAGTCCGACCGGCGCGACCCGCATATTGGCGCCGCAGCCCTTGGAGCCGGTCTGGCTGGCCTCCTGCCAGAGCCGGTCGCTGTCGAGCAGGCGGCAGGCGGTCATGCAGGTACGGCCGGGGGCGCGGTTGTTGTCGGGCGAGTGGTACCAGTCGACGAACTCCTCGCGCACCGGGCGGACCAGCCGCAGCGGGGTGAGCAGCCCGCGGTCCATGGCCGTACGGATGCCCCGCCCCAGGGCCAGCGTCATCTGGGTGTCATCGGTGACGATCGCCGGCTTCGGCAGCCGCATCTGGCGCCAGGGCCCGCACTTGGCGAGGATCGACGGCACGTTGTTGAACTCTGCCGGGAAGCCCAGTGCATCGCCGAGTGCGAGCCCGGTCAGTGCGCCGGTGGCGGCCTGTTTGGTGATGGTCCTGGTCACGATCACGTGGTTCTTCCTTCCGGTCTCAGGAGTGGAGGGTGCAGGGCGGTAGCGGCACCCGCCCGGTAGAGCGCGGCCGGTTTCCCCCGTCCGCCGGTGCGGCGCGGTGATCCCTCCACGGCCTGCACGAAGCCGGGCGTGGTGAGAACCTTGCGCCGGAAGTTGGGGCGGTCCAGTTCGACGCCCCAGACCGTCTCGTACACCTGCTGGAGTTCCCCCAGGGTGAATTCGGACGGGCAGAAGGCGGTGGCCAGACAGCTGTATTCGAGTTTGGCGCCGATCCGGTCATGTGCGTCGGCGAGGATGCGGTCGTGGTCGAAGGCGAGGGGTCCGGGGGCTCCGGCGTCCCACCACTGGGCGTTGGCCGCGTCGCCCCCGCCGTGCGGTTCGGGCAGGTCGGGTACGAGTGCGGCATAGGCGACGGAGACGACCCGCATCCTCGGGTCGCGGTCCGGATCGCTGTAGGTGCGCAGCTGTTCCAGGTGGAGGGCGCAGACGGTGCCCTCGGTGAGCCCGGTCTCCTCGGCGAGCTCCCGGCGGGCGGCGTCCTCGGCGGACTCGCGAGGCAGTACGAAGCCGCCGGGCAGCGCCCACTGGCCCTTGTAGGGGTCCTCGCCCCGTTCGACGAGCAGGACGTGCAGCCGGGTGTCGCGGACCGTGAAGACGGCAAGGTCGACGGTGACCGCGAAGGGTTCGAAGGCGTACGGGTCGTAGCCTGCGGGGACACCGGCGCTCATCGGTGCTCCGGGAGGGGTGCGGCGAAGTTCCAGCCGGCGGCGAGCAGGGTGTCGACGGCGGCGACCGCGGTGGCCAGGCGTTCCTGGCGGGTTCCGGTGAGCTCGACGAATTCCCTTCCGGTACGGGTGAGTTCGGCCCGGAAGCGGTCTGTCATCCAGGGCCGCAGCTCCTCGCCGTCGCGCAGCCCGTCGTCCTCGAAGGCGACGCCCTCGTGATCGGTGAGCAGCCACAGATGGTGGGCGACCCGGTCGGCGGTCTCCTCGACGAGCGGGTTGCGTCCGCCTATGTACCGCTCGTGCCAGACGGTGGTCGCGAAGGAGTCGGTGTCACAGAAGAGCACCGGCGACCCGGTGCGCGCGGCCGCCTCCTCCTTGGCGTTCTGCGCCTGGGCGATCTGCGGGAAGTCGTCGGTGGTGAAGGCGACATCCTCCCACTGGGCCCCGGGCCACCGGGCGCGCAGCGCGGCCAGCTTCTGTTCGCTGAACTTGCGCCCGTACTCGGCGACGTAACGGGTCTGTGCCCAGACGCCGCCGCGCCGCCGGTAGTGGTCGGTGAGGGCGCGGGCCGTCGTCGTGGTACCGGTGGATTCCGCGCCGAGGACGACTATCCGGCGGGTGAGCGCGGCCCGTACGGGCGGTTCGAGGAAGTCCCAGCAGCCGACCGGGTCCTTGCGGACGGCGGTACCGGAGACCGGGAAGACCGTGCGGTCGAGGTCGACGCAGACGGATTCGGCACCGAACCGGCGGGCCAGTTCGTCCCCGTACGACTCCGAGGTGAAGACGGCGTCCACCGACTCGGGCACGGCCTCGGTGAAGACGGCCATGTGTGCGTCCCAGATCACCGGGTCGTGGAGGTCCATGCGGATGTCGTCGACGGCGCCCACGACCCGTACGTCCGGGTGCGCCTCCCGCATCCAGGCCATCCGGTCGGCGAGCGGTACGGACTCGACGGAGGCGGCGCAGACCAGGACGGTCAGCCGCTCGCAGCGGTCCTGCGCGGTGCGGACGAGGTGGTGGTGGCCGGCGTGCGGCGGGTAGAACTTGCCGAGGACGAGCCCGTGCGCGAAGCGCTTCACGTCACCGTCTCGTGGAAACCTGCCGCTCACAGCGACCCCCCATGGCCTCGGCCCACGCCGGCCCCGTACGCGGGCGCCGCGGCCACCTCCACGGGCTGCCGCTGCTGCACGGCGAGATCGCGCTTCCAGTTGCGCAGGCCGATCAGGCACAGCGTCAGGAAGCCGACGTACAGCAGAGAGGTCAGATAGAGCTCCTTGTACGCGTACAGCGGGATGTACACCACATCGGCGGCGATCCAGAGCCACCACGACTCCACGAGCTTCCTGCACTGCCCGTACGTCGCCGTCAGGGACAGCGCGGTCGTCAGGGCGTCCCAGAAAGGCACGGTCGAGTCGGTGGCGTGGTCGAGCAGGACGGTGAGGGCGATGGCCCCCACCACCCCTGCCGCGAGCAGCCAGGCCCATTCGGTGCGCGTGGTGCGACGCACCGGCAGGTCCGGTGTCCCCGGGCCACCCCCGTGGGTCCAGGTCCACCAGCCGTACGCGGCAAGGGCGATGAAGACGATCTGGAGGCCGGCGTCGGCGTACAGACCGGACTGGGCGAACAGCAGGATGAAGAAGAGGTTGTTGGCGATGCCGATCGGCCAGTTGGCGAGGTGCTGGCGGGCCACGAGCCAGACGCACAGCGCTCCGCTGCCGAAGCCGAGCACCTCGGTCCAGCTGACCGGGGTGTCAAGGACGGTCACCAGGGGTTGCTGTAGGGGATCGAGGAAATCCGCGAGACTCACTCCCGCCTCCTTAATAGTCACTCTGACTATAAAGGCGGATCGGCCACAGCAAAAGGCCCGCGGCCGATTCCTGTTCGAAAATCGAAAGCAGGAACCGGCCGCGGGCCGTGGAACGGACGGAGCCGGGTTACAGACCGACCTCGCGCATCAGCATGCCCACCTCGGTGTTGGTGAGGCGGCGCAGCCAGCCGGACTTCTGGTCGCCCAGCGGGATCGGCCCGAAGGACGTCCGTACGAGCCGCTCGACCGGGAAGCCGGCCTCGGCCAGCATCCGGCGGACGATGTGCTTGCGGCCTTCGTGGAGGGTCACCTCGACCAGGTAGTTCTTGCCGGTGTTCTCGACGACCCGGAAGTGGTCGGCGCGGGCGTACCCGTCCTCCAGCTGGATGCCGTCCTTGAGCCGCTTGCCCAGGTCGCGCGGGAGCGGTCCCTGAATGGCGGCCAGGTAGGTCTTCTTCACCCCGTACTTGGGGTGGGTCAGGCGGTGGGCCAGCTCACCGTGGTTGGTGAGCATGATGATGCCCTCGGTCTCGGTGTCCAGCCGGCCGACGTGGAAGAGCCGCGTCTCACGGTTGGTGACGTAGTCGCCGAGGCACTGGCGGCCGTCCGGATCCTCCATGGAGGAAACGACACCGGCGGGCTTGTTCAGTGCGAAGAAGAGGTAGGACTGGGCGGCGACGGTCAGACCGTCGACCTTGATCTCGTCCTTGTTCACATCGATGCGCATGCCCTGCTCCACGACGATCTCGCCGTTGACCTCGACACGGGCCTGCTCGATCAGCTCCTCGCACGCACGGCGCGAGCCCATGCCGGCCCGGGCGAGGACCTTCTGCAGCCGCTCGCCCTCCTGCTCGGCGCCCGGGTGGGTCTTGGGCGTCCTGATGTCGGCCTTGCCGGCGTACCTGTCCCGGTTGCGCTGCTCGATCTTGGCGTCGAGCTCACGCGGACGGGACGGGGCGCCCTGACGGCGCGGGCCGCCGCTCCTGCCGCCGCCGGCCTGCGCGGGCTTCGGTCCGCCCTTGGCGCCGCCGCGGGCCGCCGCGCCGCGGCCCTTGCGGGGTCCTTCGCCGCTCGTCTCTCCGGTGGAGCCCACGTCGTAGCGGCGCTCCTCGGGCCGGGGCCGGCGGGGACGCTGCTCCTGCTTGCCGTCGCGCCCGGCGCCGGCACCCCGGGGGTTCCGGTTGCCGCCGCTCTTGCCGCTGCCGCTTCCGCTGTTCCTGCCACTGCTTCGCATCAAAATTCCGTCTTGTCGTCTGCGTGAGTATCCGGGGTGTCCGGTGCGTCCGGATCGAACGACGGCACACCCTCTAGCGTCTCAGCCTCGATCGCGTCCGCCTCGGGAAGGAAGGGCGCGAGCTCCGGGAGCTCATCCAGGCCACGCAGGCCCATCCGCTCCAGAAAGTAGTTCGTCGTCCTGTACAGGATCGCACCTGTTTCGGGTTCCGCGCCCGCTTCCTCGACGAGGCCCCTCTGCAGCAGGGTCCGCATAACCCCGTCACAGTTCACTCCGCGGACCGCGGAGACCCTCGACCGGCTGACCGGCCGGCGGTACGCGACCACCGCCAGGGTCTCCAGGGCCGCCTGTGTGAGACGGGCCTGCTGGCCGTCCAGGACGAAGCCCTCAACGGCCGCCGCGTACTCCGGGCGGGTGTAGAAACGCCAGCCGCCCGCGACCAGCCTCAGATCGAAACCGCGGCGCTGCACGGTGTACTCGTCGGCCAGCTCCCGCAGCGCGTCGGCGACGGCCGTGCGGGGCCGCTCCAGCACCTTGGCGAGGTGTTCCTCGGTGGCGGGCTCGTCGACGACCATGAGGACGGCTTCCAGGGCGGGCTTGAGATCAAGATCCGCGACGGTGGAGCCGGTGGTGTCCTGCTGACTCATGCCTTCACATCCTCGGAGACGTCCTGCACCTCGGTGTCGAACTCGTACGTCACGACGGGCTCGGCCCCCTCTTCCCCGGCCCAGCGCACCAGGAGCTCCCCGAGCGCCTCGTCCTGGTCGAGCGCGACGGCCTTCTCCCGGTACAGCTCCAGCAGCGAGAGGAACCTGGCGACGACGGTGAGGGTGTCCTGGGCGTCCTCGGTGAGCACCCGGAAACTGATCTCCCCCGCCTCCCGCAGCCGCGCCACCACGATCTCTGCCTGTTCCCGCACGCTGACCAGCGGTGCGTGGATGTGGTCGACGTACACCTGCGGCTTGGGCCTGGGCTGCATCGCCTTCGCTGCCAGCCGGGCGAACCCCTCGGCCCCGATGCTGATGACGACCTCGGGCAGCAACTCGGCGTGGTGCGGCTCCAGCCCCACGGTCCGCGGAAAACGCCGTCCCTCCGACTCCAGTCGGTCGCTGAAGATCTCCGCGATGCGTTTGTACGCGCGGTACTGGAGCAGCCGGGCGAAGAGCAGGTCCCGCGCTTCGAGCAGCGCCAGATCCGCCTCGTCCTCCACCTCCGCGGCGGGCAGCAGCCGGGCGGCCTTCAGATCGAGCAGGGTCGCGGCGACGACGAGGAACTCGGTGGTCTGATCCAGATCCCAGTCCGGCCCCATGGCGCGGATGTGCGCCATGAACTCGTCGGTGACCTTGGACAGTGCGACTTCGGTCACATCCAGCTTGTGCTTGGAGATGAGCTGCAGAAGCAGATCGAACGGTCCCTCGAAGTTCGCCAGCCGAACAGTGAACCGCCCGTCGCCGGCAGGCTCGGGGGGCGAGCCGGGTGTTGTCGGTACGGCGGACTCGGGGGGCATTACGGGCACCTCGGGGGCGGCGGGCCCGGCGGACACCGTCGCATCGGCCACCGACAGGTCCGGGGACGCTTCCGCGGCTTCGGGAAGGGGCGGGGTGGCGGATTCACCATCGATGCCCCGCTCCCCCGCCGGCCCCGGCGCAGACCGACCGCCCGGGCCGCGCCCCAAGGGGCGGCGAGGGGTGCGGGCGGGCTCGTCGGTCGTCGGCATGAAGGGTCCAGTGGCAGCGGGATACGGGCGGCGGGCAGTGGCCCGTACGGAAAGGTCCTCACCGCTCGGCCGGCGGCGGCGCTCCGGGCAGGCTACCGGCGCCCCACCGGTCAGCGGCCGCGCAGCCGCCGTACGAGGATGCTCGCGTCGCCCCGCGACTCCAGGTCCGCGAGAACGACCGCGACCGCCTCGCGGACGATCCGCCCGCGGTCGACCGCGAGGCCGTGCTCCCCGCGGAGCACGAGACGGGCGTGTTCGAGGTCCATCAGTTCCTCGGCCGAGACATAGACGGTGATCTTCTCGTCGTGGCGCTCCCGGCCGCTGGGCCGCCGGTTCGCCCCGCGTCCGCTTCCGCCCCTGCGCTGCTGCTGAACGGCAGGGGCGGGAACCGCCTCCTGCGCGGACGACTGCGCGGACGGCGAGGGCTGCTGAGGCCTGCGACCCGATTGCCCTGCCACCGCGGCCCGGTCACCGCCGCGGCTGCGCGATTCCCCCGCGTCGGCGTCCGCCGCGGAGTGCTCCTCGCGTGAAGGGGCCGCGGTGCCGGCTGCGGCCTCCGCCGCTCCCGCCCCGGACCCGTCGGCCGCGGGATCGCTCTCCCCGGCCGGACCGGGCACCCGGGCCTCGCCGTTCGCCTTGCGCCGCCGGTCCGCGGGGGACGAGGCCTGCAGCCCCATCCCTCCGGTGGTACGGAACAGTTCGTCGGCCCCGGGCAGACTCACTCGGCGTGACACCGGGCGAGCACCTCCCTGGCGAGCTGGCGATAGGCGGCGGCACCGACCGAGTTGGAGGCGTACGTGGTGATGGGCTCACCGGCGACCGTGGTCTCCGGGAAGCGCACCGTGCGCCCGATGACCGTGTGGTAGACGTGATCGTCGAAGGCCTCGACGACGCGCGCGAGGACCTCGCGGCTGTGCACCGTACGGGAGTCGTACATGGTGGCGAGGATGCCGTCGAGCTCCAGATCCGGGTTGAGCCGCTCCTGGACCTTCTCGATGGTCTCGGTGAGCAACGCCACACCTCGCAGCGCGAAGAATTCGCACTCGAGCGGCACTATCACCTTGTGAGCAGCCGTCAGGGCGTTCACGGTGAGCAGGCCCAGCGAGGGCTGACAGTCGATCACGATGTAGTCGTAGTCGGCCATCAGCGGCTTCAGGGCGCGCTGCAGCGTGGACTCCCGGGCCACCTCGCTCACCAGCTGCACCTCGGCAGCCGACAGGTCGATGTTGCTGGGCAGCAGATCCATGTTCGGAACCGCGGTCTTCAACAGGACCTCGTCGGCCGACATGCCCCGCTCCATGAGCAGGTTGTAGACCGTGAGGTCGAGCTCCATCGGGTTGACGCCGAGCCCGACCGACAGAGCTCCCTGCGGGTCGAAGTCGACGAGCAGGACGCGGCGCCCGTACTCCGCGAGTGCGGCACCCAGGTTGATGGTCGACGTGGTCTTGCCGACGCCGCCCTTCTGGTTGCACATCGCGATGATCTTCGCAGGACCGTGATCGGTCAGCGGGCCCGGGATCGGGAAGTAGGGCAGGGGCCGACCGGTCGGGCCGATCCGCTCGCGACGCTGGCGGGCAGCGTCGGGCGCGAGGGTGGCCGCGTACTCCGGATCGGGCTCGTACTCGGCGTCGGGGTCGTAGAAGTGCCCCTTGGGCACCTCGTCGAAGTCGGCGAAGTGGGCGGTCTCTCGGCCACTCTCGTTGCCGGCCATGGCGTTCACGTGTAGGCCGTCCATCATCTGGGGGGCTGTCGTCATGTGCTGGTGGGTGGCGAAGGTGCGGACAGCGACGGAGCCGACAGCTTCCAGCCCGTTCGGGCTCTGGCCCCGTGCAGGCATCCCTGGTTGAACACCCCCGGGAGTAAATGTCGACTCATTCACAAGTCGTCTTACCTCCTTGGATGTGACCAGGAAACTTATCGATAGGTCAGCGTGGCACCATGCCGACGATTGGCGACTCTATGGCGTGTCACCGCTCCGCAGCAACACAATCCGCCGGACCCGGCCCGATGTGTCGGCAATCGAACACCTCCCTGTCAAGGGCACGCAGCCACCGAGGCACACTTTTAGCGGTGCACGAATCGGTTGAAGGGTTACGTTCGAGACGAGTTGAACGGGGGCCCACAGGGCCCCGGCATGCGTCCGGCCGGACCCTGCTGAGCTGCGCGAGATGGAGCACCGGC
>NZ_JBEOVN010000150.1:0-18386 GCF_040295565.1 Streptomyces sp. NPDC002785
GGCGGCGTCGCCCACCCCCCATGTACCGGTCGGTCTTAGGGAGGAGAGAGCCTGGACTACTTCGTCAGGTGCAGCTGCTGACCCGGGTAGATCAGGTCGGCGTCCGTGACGATGTTCTTGTTCAGCTCGAACAGCTGCTGCCAGCCGCCCTCGACCTCGTGGTCGGCGGCGATCTTGCTCAGGGAGTCGCCGGAGACGACCTCGTACTCGCCGTCACCCTTCTTGACCTTCTCGCCGGTCGGCGTGGTGACGGTCTTCTTCGACTCGGCCCGCGGGGCGGCGGAGCGTTCCGAGCGGGTGGCGGCGGGGGCCTCGGTGCGCTCGGCCTTCTTCGGCTGGGCCTGCTGCGACTGCTGCTTCGGCGCGGCCGGAGCGCTCTTCTGCTCAGTGGCGCTGGAGCTGGAGGTGGAGTTCGAGGAGGCGCCGGTGGCGACGCCCGGGTCGACACCGTCATTGGTCAGGTTACCGGCACCTGCGCAGCCCCAGGCACCCGGACCCTGCATGTCGAGGAGCTTCTCGGCGGTGGCGATCTGCTGGGCCTTGCTGGCCAGGTCGGCACGGGGGGCGTACTGCGTGCCGCCGGCGGCGGCCCAGCTGGACTGCGAGAACTGCAGACCGCCGTAGTAGCCGTTACCGGTGTTGATGGACCAGTTGCCACCGGACTCGCACTGGGCGACGGCGTCCCAGGTGGCGACAGAGGCGGCGGAGGCCCCGGTCGCGCCCATCAGCGGTACGGCGACAGCGGTACCGGTGACACCGGCGAGCGTGGCGATACGGACAGCCTTGGACGGGCGGCGGTGCTTACCCTTGCCGGAAAACAGCATCGATCGTCTCCTCACCGACGCCTACGAGGTGAGCTGTCGGGTTCGGGCCAAGTGAGTTGCCCGGTCGCACGTCCTAGCACGCGACTTCACCCCAAGCCGGCCCCGATGCGTCTTTCGACGATCGGGCCCAGCGCCTACCTGGGTCCCCCGCTCCTGCCTACGGCGCTTTACGCGTCTGTTCCCTTCGACCGACGGCAGGATTCGGCGTGACGGTCGACGGGGCCCGCGGTGCGAGCAGTTCCGACCGTAAACATACGCAACCCTCACATTCAAAGATGGACACATCAGACAATCAGCCCTTACTTGCATCTGAGGAACCGTCGTTTCCGCAGGTGAGGGCGGTGCGGAAGGGCTCCCCGGGCGCGACACGCCAGTTGACGCAAAGAGACCCATGTCTCACTTACGCATAAGCGGACATAGGTCTCTGAATTACCCCGATTTTCGAGGCTCTTTTATCCGACTTTCAGACCATACTCACTGGGCCTTCACCTCGAGATCGAGACTCTGGCCAGGGAGGATGAGGTCCGGATCGGAGCCGACGGCATCCTTGTTGGCCTCATAGAGCGCGGACCAGCCACCGGGAACCTTCTGTGCATCAGCAATCGCCCAGAGGTTGTCGCCTGAGTGCACGGTGTACGTACCGTCGGCGGCCGACGCGCCCCCGTCGCGTGCGTCGGCGTCACCGCGGGAGGCATGACGGCCCGACTCACGCTCGACGCCGCCGTTCGCACCCCGGCTCCCCTCGGAGGCCGGCGCGCCGCGGTGCTTACCGCCGACATGGTCGGACGAATCGGAAGAGCCGGATGAATCGGGCGCCTCGGAAGGCGGGGTGGCCGACGCGGTGGTCGAAGGCTTCGTGGAGGGCTTCGCCTTGCCCGCAGACTTGTCGGCGCCGTGCGAGCCCTTCGAGCCCTTCGAGCCCTTCGAGCCGTTCGCGCTGTGCGAGCCCTTCGAGCCGCCCGTACCGTCCGAGGCGCTGCCCGACGGCGTGGCGTCCTCGGACGGGGCCGTCGAGGCACCGTCAGCCGGCTCCGCGTTCTCTGCCGGCTCGGCGGAGGGCACGGTCCCCGGGTCGACACCCGGCAGCGTCCCGTCCACCGCGAGGCCGGAGATGCCCGCGCAGCTGGCCCATGCCTTCGGGCCCTGGTCGTCCAGGACCTTCTGGGCCACGGCTATCTGCTGCGAGCGGCTGGCGAGGTCGGCACGCGGGGCGTACGACTCGCCGCCGTACGCCTTCCAGGTCTCCTGCGAGAACTGCAGACCGCCGTAGAAGCCGTTGCCGAGGTCGGCGCTCCACATGCCGCCGCTCTCGCATTCGGCCACCCGGTCCCAGGTCGTGACGTCGGCCGCGTGCGCACCGGTCGCGCCGAGCAGCGGGATGGCGATGGCCGATCCGGTCACGCCCGCGGCGACGACGATGGCGGGTGCCTGACGAGGGCGACGATGTCTGCCGTTCGCGGAGCCCATGGGGTTGCCTTCCGTGTGACTGACGAGTGACTGGTGAGTCGAACGGTGAACCTAGCGGGACTCGAACGTGTGTCACAAGTCGATGCAGCACAGATCACGTGAAAGTCACAGACTTGATGGGGCGTCAGCTTGCGTCAGGGCGACCCCCGGCGTGAACTCCACGGGCAGCGTGCGCAGTCCGCGCATGATGAGCCCGCCGCGCCACCGCAAATCGGTAGGTTCTACCGCAAGACGCAGGTCCGGAAGGCGCTTCAGAAGCGTGGCGAGCGCGGTCTGCCCCTCCAGCCGGGCGAGCGGTGCCCCCAGGCAATAGTGGATGCCGTGCCCGTATCCGAGGTGCTGATTGTCACGCCGTGCGAGGTCGAGCGTGTCGGGGTCCTCGAAACGCTCCGGGTCCCGGTCGGCGGCGGCGAGTACGACGAGTACGGGGTCTCCTGCCGCGATGTCCTGTCCGCCGAGCGTCAGCGGCTCGGTGGCGAACCGCCAGGTCGCCAGCTCCACCGGGCCGTCGTACCGAAGCAGTTCCTCGATCCCGGTCTCCAGCAGATCGCTCTCCCCCGCGTCGATGGACTGCTGCAGCCGCTCGCGCTGCGCGGGGTTGCGCAGCAGTGCGTACACCCCATTGCCGATGAGGTTGACCGTCGTCTCGAACCCGGCGAAGAGCAGGATGAAGGCCATGGCCGCGGCCTCGTTCTCGCTGAGGTGCTCGCCGTGGTCGCTGGCCCGGATCAGCCCCGAGATCAGATCGTCCCCCGGGTTCTCCCGCTTGCGGTGGATCAGTTCGGCGAGATAGCCGCGCATCTTCTTCACCGACCTGGCCACCCCGCCGCGCGGGCCGCCGCCGTGGCGGATCATCATGCCCGCCCAGTCCCGGAAGTCGTCCTGGTCCTCGCGCGGGACGCCGAGCAGATCGCAGATCGCGTAGATGGGGAGCGGGAACGCGAAGTCGTGGATGAGGTCCGCCTTCCCCTCCGCGATGAAGCGGTCGATGAGGCGGTCCGTCAGTTCCTGCACACGCGGGGCGAACTCGGCGACCCGGCGCGGGGTGAACGCCTTGGAGACGAGGCGGCGCAGCCGGGTGTGGTCGGGCGGGTCGATGTTCAGCAGATGCGTCATCAGCTCCGCCTTGCGCTCACCCGGGATGCCTGTCTTCCCCTTGGCATGCGCCGGCTCGGCGTGGTGCGCCGGGTTCTTGGAGAGCCGGGTGTCGGCGAGCGCCTGCCGGGCGTCGGCGTACCGGGTCACGAGCCAGGCCTCGACACCGCTGGGCAGCGTGGTCCGGTGCACGGGGCTGTGCTCGCGCAGCCAGGCATAGGCCGGGTACGGGTCGGTGGCGAACTCCCAGGTGAAGAGTTCGGGGGCGCCGGCGGGGTGATCGGCGGAGCGGTCGACGGGACGGTCGGCGGGCCGACCGGCGGGGCGATCGGTGGGACGGTCGGCGGGGCTGTAATTCACCCCCCGACGTTATCCGTTGCCCTCCGCGGCCCGGATGGCGTCCCGGTAGGCCCGGCCCGCGGCCCTCAGCGCGGCTTCGGGGTCGACACCGTCCTGTTCGGCGCGTACGGCGAGGGCGAGGAGCTCGTAACCGATGCCGTCGCCCGTGGGGAGCGCCACATCGAGCCCCGCTGTACGGACCCGGCCGGCCAGTTTCGCCGCGAGCGCCAGCCCGGGCTGGCCGAGCGGGACTCCGTCGGTGACCGAGTCGCGCTGCTTCTCGATGGCCTTGGTCCGCAGCCAGTGGGCGTGCACGTCCTGAGGGGTCTCGGCGGTCTCGTCGCCGAAGACGTGCGGGTGGCGGTGGATCAGCTTCTCGACGAGGGTCGCGGCCACGTCGTCGACGGAGAACGGCTCCGCCCCGTCCTCGGGGCGGCCCTCCTGCGCGATCCGGGCGTGGAAGACGACCTGGAGGAGCACGTCCCCGAGCTCCTCGCGCAGCTCGTCGCGGTCGCCGTCCTCGATCGCCTCGACGAGTTCGTACGCCTCCTCGATGGCGTACCTGGCGAGGCCCTTGTGGGTCTTCTGCGAGCTCCAGGGGCATTCGAGCCGGATCCGGTCCATGACCTGGACCACATCGAGGAGCCGGGCGCCCGGCAGATCGTACGAACCGGGCAGCAGCTCCAGGTCCGGCATCTGCACCCGGCCCGAACCGGCGAGCCGGGCCAGCCCGTCGGTCAGCGGCCGGCTGCCCTCGCCGCCCGTGAGAACGACGACGCTCCGGCCGCCCGCACAGGCGTCGACGAGCTCCTGCGCGGTGGGCGCGCAATGCTCGACGCCCACGCCCGCCTCGCGCAGATACGGCAGCTGCGGGTGGTCCTGCTCGGCGCAGAGCACCCGGTCGGCGGCGTGCAGCGTCTGCCAGGCCGGCCAGGACAGAAGTCCGGGCGCGACGCGGTGGCTGGCGGTGAGCAGGACGATACGGCCGGGGTCTTCAGCGTTCACCGTTCGAATCTACCCGGCCCGTCGGGTCGCCGTCTTCCGTGGTCTTCTAGGCGCCGGACTCGGCGCCCGTCTCGACGGGCTTGGTGACCTGGGTGATCCAGGGAGCCTTGTAGTTGGCGAGCTGGGTCTGCTTGTCGTCCCAGGCGCCGTAGCGCGGATTGACGTCGACCTTCAGTGCCTTCGAGGCCTTGCTGAGCGCATCGCCGACGGCCTTCTGCCCCTCGGGCTGCTGCAGGTCGGCGCCGAGTGCCTGGGCCAGCTTCGACAGCTGGACCTGCTCGCGCAGGACGGCATCGATCTGGTCGGGGGCGACCCAGCTCTGCTGGAGCATCGCCGTCCGCAGCTGCGCCTCTCCGCCGGACTGGGCGGCCGCCGCCTTGCGCATCTGCTGGATCTCGTTGCGGTTGACGGTGACGCCCGCGTCCTGCGCGGCGCGGTCCAGGACCCGGTCGAAGATCATGCCGTGCAGCTTGGCCCGGCTGAGTTGCCCGGACTTGTCGATGAGCTGGGATGCGTCCTTCGCATCGCGCTGGGCCTCGCGTACGGCCGCCACCTGGCCCTGCAGCGTGGACACCTCGATCCGGTCCTCGCCGACGAGGGCCGCGGCGCCCGGGTGGGGCCGGCTGCCGCACGCGGTCAGGAGTGGGGCGCCGACGAGCAGGGCGGCGGAGACGGTGAGCGCGGTGCGACAGCGGCGGTGCAAAGGAACCTCCCGGGGAGAGTTTGTGCATCAGTGCACAAGACCTTGCGTTGATCGATGTTAGGCAGTGGATGTGGTTGGGGCCACTGGTTCGACCAACGATTCGGAAGGAGTTGGGGATGTGGTCCCGCTCAGGGGCACCGCTCAGGGGCACCCGACCGTGCTCGGTGACGGTGCTCAGGACACGTGCTCGGGCGCCGGGTCCTTGCTGTCCGGGCGCAGCATGATCGTGCGCGAGACGACGAATGTGATCGGAATGGCCGCCGCGGCCGCGACCAGCGGCGCGTACCGGCTGCTGAACCCGGCGAGGCCGACCAGCAGATAGACACCGCCGGTCGTGATGACGAAGTTGGCGGCGTTGGTGAGCGGGAAGAGCAGGAACTTCCGCCAGGTGGGACGGGTCCGGTACGTGAAGCAGGAGTTCAGGAAGAACGAGCCGGTCATGCTCAGCACGAAGGCGAGCACATGGGCGGCGACGTACGGCAGCCAGGCCAGCAGGGCGAGGTAGCAGCCGTAGTACGTGCCGGTGTTCACGACTCCCACGAGGGCGAATCGGGCCATCTGTGCTGTGACCGTCATCGGCGTACGAACTCCTGGGGTTCCCGTGTCGACTGCGGTGCCGCTCGGGTGTTCGTGGCCTTCACCAGGAAGTGCGGGCGCCGCTTCACCTCGTAGTAGATACGGCCGACGTACTCGCCGACCACCCCGATCATCACCATCTGCACTCCGGCGAGGGCGGTGACCACCACGAGCAGGGTGACATATCCGGGGGTGTCGACCCCTCTCACCAGCGCGACACCGACGATCCACGCGGCATAGGCGAAGGCGACGGACAGCAGCAGCATGCCCAGATAGAGCGCTGCGCGCAGTGGTTTGTTGTTGAAGGAGAGAAGCCCGTCGAGACCGTAATTGAGAAGCTTTCCGAAGGTCCAGGCGGAGCGGCCCTGTTCGCGGACGGCATTCTCGTAACTGAAGGTCGTGGTACGGAATCCCACCCAGGCGAAAAGGCCCTTGGAGAACCGGTTGTATTCGGTGAGTTCCAGTACGGCGTCGACAGTGCGGCGGGACAGTAACCTGAAGTCGCCGACACCGTCGACCAGTTCCACGTCCACCAGACGGTTGATCAGCCAGTAGTAGGCGCGGGCGCTGACGGTGCGGGTGACGCGGTCGCCCTTGCGGGTACGGCGGGCGATCACCTGGTCGTAGCCGTCCGCATGCTCCTGGAGCATGCGGCCCACGAGCTCCGGCGGGTGCTGGAGGTCGGCATCCATGATGACGACGGCGTCGCCGTCGGCGTGCTGGAGACCGGCCAGCATGGCGGCCTCCTTGCCGAAGTTGCGACTGAAGGAGACATAGCGGGCCCGCGCGTCGGCGGCGGCCAGCTCCTTGAGGATCAACAGGGTCCGGTCCGCACTCCCGTCGTCGACGTACACCAGCTGGAATTCATGTCCCAGCCGCGTCATTTCGTCCGTGACGCGTTCATGGAAGCGTTCGAGGATCTCTTCCTCGTTGAAACAAGGCACCACCAGCGAGATCAGCACGCATTACATCAACCCGCGCACATGTCGGAATCCGATGTTCCATATGACCGATGAGCATCGATCAAGTGAACTACCCCATTCCGACACGGGTTTACGCGTTCGAGGCTGGCATATTCCTGCGTATGCCGACGTTCCGTCCTCGCCTGCGGGCGGGCTCCCTCGCCGCGCTGCTCACCGTCGTCGCCGTGTGTGCGGGTGACGCCCTGGCACGCAGCTTTCCGTTCGGGCCACGTACCCGGAGCGTCAACGACCTGGGCAATCAGTTCGTGCCGTTCCACGCCCGGCTGTGGGACCTGCTGCACGGCAGCGCCGACGGCGGGATACTGCTCAACTGGTCGTCCGGATACGGAACCAGCTTCCTGCCGGATCTGGGCACCTATCTGACCAGCCCGTTCGTCCTCCTCGTCGGGGTCTTTCCGCGCGACCGTATGGATCTCGCGGTCTATGTGGTGACGGTCCTGAAGATGGCGTCGGCCGCGACGCTGATGGCACTGTTGCTGCTGACGCTGCGCGGCGGGCGCTGGTGGGCGGCGGGGGTGCTCGGTGGTTCGTACGCGCTGTGCGGCTGGTCGGTCGTCGAGGCGTCGTACAACCCGATGTGGCTGGACGGTCTGATCGCGCTGCCGCTGCTCTGCCTGGCCGGGGAGTGGGCCCGGACGGGACGGCACCGCATCGCCGCGCCGTTGCTCGTCGCGGTGGTGTGGGCGGCCAACTTCTATACGGCCTACATGGCGACGCTCGGGGCCGCGCTGGTGCTCGCGGTGCGGCTCTTCACGGAGCGGGAGGACCGACGGGCAGTGGTCCGGGGGCTGGTGCGGGCGGTCGGCACGGTCGGGGTGGGGATCGGTCTCGCGGCGCCCGTCCTGATTCCCGTCTATCTGGGCACGAAGCACGCCTACCCGGGCTGGGACCGTACGTTCGCGCCCGCCGCCTGGCCCGATGTGTTCGCCCGGCTGCTGCCCGCCACGTACAGCTTCTTCACTCCGGCGCTCTTCCTCGGCACGGGCACCCTTCTCCTGGCCTGTGCGTCGGCTTTCCAGCGGTCCGTGCCGCGGCGCGAGCGGTGGGCATGGGCGGGGCTGGTGGCGGGGGTCGCGCTGTCGTTGCAGTGGGGCCCGACCCATCTGCTCTGGCATGCGTTCGCCACACCCAACGGCAGTCCGTACCGGCAGACGTTCGTGCTGGCCGGGCTGGTGGTGATCGCCGCCTGGATCTCGGTCTCGTACGACTGGCCGGGGTGGCGGGCGCTGCTCGCCGGCGGCGCGGTGCTGGTGCTGACCGCGGCCGGGGCCGGCTTCAGCGGCCTGGTCACCCGGTGGACGTACCCCCTGTTCGCGGCCGGTCTGGTGGCGGCGGTGGGCGCGCTGCTGCTGGTCGGCCGTGGCCGCAGGTTCGCGGTGCTCGCCGCCGTGCTGCTGATCGGCGCGCAGGCCGGGCAGGCCGCGGCGACCACCGCGTTCGCCGACCGGCAGAAACTGAACCGGCTCGACCACTACGCGCCGTGGGGCGAGCGGCAGCGGACCCAGGCGGCGGCGGTCGCGGACGCCGATGGCTGGCCGCGCTATCGCACCGACCCCGGCCGTGAGCAGACCACCGCGAACGATCCGCTGCTGGTGGGCGGGCAGGGCGCCGCGTACTACAGCAGCCATACGCCGGCCGTGCTGACCCGCACGCTGCGTGCGCTGGGCGGCGGGTGGACGTCGGGCGGCCGGGCCGTGCAGAGCCTCGACAACCCGGTCACGGACGCGATCTTCTCGGTCGGTGCGCGGGTACACGGGCCGCGCGATCCGTATCAGGTGTGGAACGCCCCCGACGACCGGCCGGTGACGGTGAGCCGCGAGGTGGCGCCGCCGCTGGTGACGGTACGGCCGCCGGGCGGGCCCATGCCGTACGGCCGGTCGCCGTACCGCAACCAGGAGGCACTGCTGGGCTCGACGGTGTACACGGTGCCGACGACGGTGCTGCGCGCGGCGGACGGGGGTGCGGTGACGGACCGGGGCGCGTACGACTACCGAGTGGGGCGCGGTACGTACACGCTGACCGCCCACTGTCCGGCGGCCTCGGAGGCGTATCTGTGGACGCCCGACCTGTTCGGCTCGGCGCGGCTCGGCACGGGCCCGGAGGTCGAACTCAAGGGGCAACTCCCGGCCCGCCGCGCCCCGATGGAGCGCCTGGGAACGGCGAGCGGGAGCACACCGGTGGTGGTCACGCTCACCTCCGTACGCGAAGGGACCGTGCCGCACGAGGCGATCGGCTGCCTGGACCGGACCCGGCTGGCATCGGCGGTCACCGGCCTCAAGCGCACGGGTGCGACCGCCGTCCATGTCACCGCCGACGGCATACGGGCCGAACTGCCGCCCGGCAGCACCGGAACGGTCGTGATCGCCGCGCCCCGGATCACGGGCTGGAGCTGCCAGGGGCGGCCCGCCGACAGCTATCTGGGCCTAGTCTCCGCCCCGGTCCCTGCCCACGGCACGTCCGTCGACTGCACCTTCCGCCCCCCGGGCCTTCGGGCGGGTGCGGGGGTGGGGGCGGGCGCGGCGCTGGCGCTGCTGGTGACGGGGGTGTGGGGAGCGCAGCGGCGACGCGACCTGGCCCGCACCAGCTAGCCGGCCACGATCGCGACCGGGGCGTCCCAGGCGTTCCGGTCGATGGTGAGCGTGCCCCCGGTGTGCGTCACCTTCTTGTTGACGGCGTACTGGTGGCCGCGGCGGTGCCCGGTGTACAGCGTCGAGGCGTACGGGAAGCCCTTGGTGGTGGAGTACACGTCGTCGTAGCGGGCGTACCAGAGGATCTCCGGCAGGTCCGTGCGGTTCGTGGCGTTGGCCACGACGGCGGCGCTGGAGTTGCTGAAGCCGTAGAAGCCGGACCAGTACCCCTTGGCCTTGACCGTCTTGTCGAACGCCCGGATGTAGGTGAGCACCGTGTTCACGCAGGAGGTGTTCTTCGGGTCGAAGTACTCCATGTCGAGGTAGACGGGGCTGCCCGGCTTCATACCGAGGGCGGCCTCCTTCGCCACGGCGTCGTTGGCGTCGGTGACGGCCAGTGAGGCGGCATTGGTGGCGGTCATCTTCTCGGGGTTGGCACTCGTCTGGCACGGCGGCTGCGCGCCGACGTACAGCGGGACCAGCATCCACCCGGTGGCGCTGACGGACTTCACCCAGGACGCGGTGAGATTGGGCTGTGCGCAGCCGCGGTTCTTCCCGCCGACGTACACGGCGGCACCGTGGTACACGGAGGAGCTGTACCAGCCCTTCATGGTGGTCAGCGACGGCGCGGTGCAGGTGTCGAAGACGTGCCCGGTGTAGATCTTCGGCGCGGGCCTGGTGACCGTGGTGGCGGTGGCGGCCTCGGCTGCGAACGCGCCACCGGCGAGAACGGCGACGCCGGCCACGGCCAGGGAGATGCGGCGCCGCTTCTTGGATATGCGGTGAGAAGGCACAGAGACCTCGACAGTGCTCGGAAGAGCGCTCGAAAGAAGAGTGAGGCCGACGGGGCAGGCGGGTCGTCAGCCGCCCCGGCGGCAGATCACGGTCTCACGCTGCGGTCGGAGGTTCGCCGACGAATGGGGCATTCCGTACAGTCATTACAGAAATTTGGCATGCTCATTGCCTTAACGTGCCGCACCGAAGCCTGCGGAGGCCACGATCCAAGCGCCGACGCAGCCGCGCCCGGTCCGGCGCCCCTCACGACCCCAGAATCGTCGTGAGGAACTCCCCCGTCCACGCCAGCAGTTCGCGGCCGACGACCGGCTTGCCGCCGATCCTGCCGGCGGTGGGGCGCGGGACCAGGATCTGGTGGACGGCCGGCTTGATGATCGTCTTCGGGTAGAGACGCTTCAGGCGGAGCTCCTGCGATTCACGCAGCTCGACCGGGGCGAACCGGATGTTCGAGCCCTGGAGCACGATCTCGCCGACGCCGCAGGCGCGGGCCAGCATGCGCAGGCCCGCGACCAGGAGCAGGTTCTCGACCGGTTCGGGGAGCTTGCCGTAGCGGTCGGTGAGCTCCTCGCGGACCGCCCTGATGTCGTCCTCCGTGTTGGCGGAGGCGATGGCGCGGTACGCCTGGAGGCGCAGCCGCTCACCGGGGGCGTAGTCGTGGGGGACGTGCGCGTCGACCGGGAGCTCGATCTTGACCTCCAGGGGCGGTTCCTCCTCCACGCCGCCTTCGAGGGAGGCCCGGTAGTCGGCCACTGCCTCGCCGACCATGCGTACGTACAGGTCGAAGCCGACGCCCGCGATGTGGCCGGACTGTTCGCCGCCCAGAAGGTTTCCGGCGCCCCGGATCTCGAGGTCCTTCATCGCCACGTACATGCCCGCGCCCATCTCGGTGTGCTGGGCGATCGTGGCCAGGCGCTCGTGGGCCGTCTCGGTGAGCGGCTTCTCCGGGGGGTAGAGGAAGTAGGCGTAACCGCGCTCGCGGCCACGGCCCACGCGGCCGCGCAGCTGGTGCAGCTGGGAGAGGCCGAAGTTGTCGCCGCGTTCCACGATCAGGGTGTTGGCGTTGGAGATGTCGATGCCGGACTCGACGATCGTCGTGGAGACCAGGACGTCGAACTTCTTCTCCCAGAAGTCCACCACCACCTGTTCCAGGGCCTGTTCGGACATCTGGCCGTGGGCGGTCGCGATCCTCGCCTCGGGGATGATCTCGCGCAGGCGCGCGGCGGCGCGGTCGATCGACTCGACGCGGTTGTGGATGTAGAACGCCTGGCCTTCGCGGAGCAGTTCACGGCGGATGGCCGCGCCGATCTGCTTCTCCTCGTACGGGCCGACGAAGGTGAGGACCGGGTGGCGCTCCTCGGGGGGTGTGGTGATCGTCGACATCTCGCGGATGCCCGTCACGGCCATTTCGAGCGTACGGGGGATGGGCGTCGCGGACATGGTGAGGACGTCCACGTTGGCGCGGAGCTTCTTCAGCTGCTCCTTGTGCTCGACGCCGAAGCGCTGCTCCTCGTCGACGATGACCAGGCCCAGGTCCTTGAACTTCGTCTCGGAGGAGAAGAGGCGGTGGGTGCCGATGACCAGGTCGACGGAGCCCTCGCGCAGCCCTTCCAGGGTCGACTTGGACTCGGAATCGGACTGGAAGCGGCTCAGCGCCCGTACGCTGACCGGGAATTGGGAGTAGCGCTCGGTGAACGTGCCGTAGTGCTGCTGGACCAGGAGGGTCGTGGGTACGAGGACGGCGACCTGCTTGCCGTCCTGGACCGCCTTGAAGGCCGCCCGTACCGCGATCTCCGTCTTGCCGTAGCCGACGTCGCCGCAGATCAGCCGGTCCATCGGGACGGACTTCTCCATGTCCTCCTTGACCTCGGCGATGGTGGAGAGCTGGTCGGGCGTCTCCGCGTACGGGAAGGCGTCCTCCAGTTCGCGCTGCCAGGGCGTGTCGGGGCCGAAGACATGGCCGGGCGCCGCCATCCGCGCCGAGTAGAGCTTGATCAGGTCGGCGGCGATCTCCTTGACGGCCTTCTTGGCGCGCGCCTTGGTCTTCGTCCAGTCGGCGCCGCCGAGCCGGTGCAGGGTGGGCGCCTCGCCGCCGACGTACTTGGTGACCTGTTCCAGCTGGTCGGTCGGGATGTAGAGGCGGTCGCCGGGCTGGCCGCGCTTGGCGGGGGCGTACTCGACGAGGAGGTACTCGCGGGTGGCGCCCTGCACGGTGCGCTGCACCATATCGATGTAGCGGCCCACACCGTGCTGTTCGTGGACGATGTAGTCGCCGGTCTCCAGCGTCAGCGGGTCGATCGTCTTGCGGCGGCGGGCCGGCATCCGGCCCAGGTCCTTGGTGGCGGTGCGCTGGCCGGTCAGGTCCGTCTCGGTCAGGACGGCGAGTCTGAGCGCCGGGTCGACGAAGCCGTGGTCGATCGCGCCGCAGGAGACATGGACGAGGGACGGCGAGATCTCCGCCAGGTCCGGGTCGAGGCGGGCGGCGATCCCTTCGCCGCTCAGCACCTCGACGGTGCGGGAGGCGAGCCCCTGGCCCTCGGTGACGTACACCGTGCGCCAGCCGTCGGCGATCCAGCCCTTGGTGTCGGCGAGCGCGCGGGCGGTGTCGCCGCGGTAGGACTCCGGGGCGTGCATCGTGAGTTTGAGGGTGTCCTCGTCGAGCTCGTCGTCCGCGGCGAACGGGGAGACCGACCACCACATCATTTCCAGCTCGCGGGCCCGGTCCCGGACGTCCGCGATGCCCCGCAGGGAGGCCGCGCCGACATCGATCGGGGCCTGGCCCCCGCCCGCGGTGGCCGCCCAGGACGCCTGGAGGAACTCCTGGCTGGTGGCGACCAGGTCGGCGGCCCTGGTGCGGACCCGCTCCGGGTCGCAGACCAGCGCCATCGAGCCCTTGGGCAGTACGTCGAGCAGCAGCTCCATGTCGTCGACGAGGACCGGGGCGAGGGACTCCATGCCCTCCACCGCGATGCCTTCGGCGATCTTGCCGAGCAGTTCACCCAGCTCCGGGTGGAGTTCGGCGAGGGCGGCGGCCCGCTCGCGCACCTCGTCGGTCAGCAGCAGCTCACGGCAGGGCGGTGCCCACAGCCCGTGTTGGGCGATCTCCAGCGACCGCTGGTCGGCGATCTTGAAGTAGCGGACCTCCTCGACGTCGTCACCCCAGAACTCCACCCGAAGGGGGTGCTCCTCGGTCGGCGGGAACACGTCCAGGATGCCGCCGCGCACGGCGAACTCTCCGCGCTTCTCGACCAGTTCGACCCGGGAGTACGCGGCTGCCGCGAGCGCGTCGACCGTCTTGCCGAGGTCGGCGCTCTGTCCGATGCGCAGCGCTACGGGTTCCAGGTCGCCGAGCCCCTTGACCTGCGGCTGGAGTACGGAACGGACCGGTGCGACGACGACCTTGACCGGGCCGGTCTCCGGGTCGTCGTTCCGCGGGTGCGCCAGGCGCCGCAGCACGGCGAGACGGCGGCCCACGGTGTCGGAGCGGGGCGAGAGCCGCTCGTGCGGCAGGGTCTCCCAGGACGGGAACTCGGCGATCGTGTCCGGCGGCAGCAGGGTGCGCAGCGCGGCCGCCAGGTCCTCGGCCTCCCGGCCGGTCGCGGTGACGGCGAGCACGGTCCGCCCGGCCTCACGGGCCAGCGCGGCCACGGCGAAGGGGCGGGCGGCGGCCGGACCGACGAGGTCGACATGCCTCCGGTGGCCATCGGTGGCGGCCTTCACCGCTTCGGAGAGTGCCGGGTCACGTACGACGACATCCAGCAGACCGTGCAGGCTCATGAAGGGCTTCCGTCCGGGTAACGAGGGCGAGGTCTGACAGCCGGCTGCTGCCAGGGTGCAACGCGAAGGGGCAACACGAAGGACCCGACACGTCTCACGGGCCGGGGGTTCCAGCGTACGACTCCCGTGTGACAGCCGCGTGCGCAATCCGGCTCAGCGGGTCGGATCCGGCGCGGCCCGGACGACGGTCAGGCACCGGGCCGGCGGCTCCGGCGTGCGCCGACGGTCCGTGCCCCGCGCCGGACGGACACGAATCCGGCCCCGGAGTGTTTGGAGGAACACCCCGGGGCCGGATCAGTCATCCTACGTCGGCCGTCGCCTCGCTAAGACCGACCGGCACATGGGGGGCGGCGTCGCGGGGCTGGGCACGCACATCTGCCGCGTTGTCGTCAATCACCAACTCCCCCATAGCCCGAAAGGCATGGGAGGGACCCCCTTCGCGTTGGCTCAATCCTCCGCCTTGCAACTGCACGCACCCAACCCCGCTCCTTCTCCCACCCCCCATGTGCCGGTCGGTCTAATCCGTGGCGATCGCGTTGAGGACGTTCATCCTGCCCGCCCGGAACGCCGGGACCAGGGCCGCGAACAGTCCGACGAAAGCCGAGGCGACGAAGACCGTGAGGATCGTCGGCCACGGGATCTCCAGGACGCCGAGGCCCTCCAGGGCCAGCAGCTTCTGGGCGGCCGTGCCCCAGCCCATGCCCAGGCCGAGGCCGAGCAGGGCGCCGAAGACCGCGATGACCACCGACTCCAGGCGGATCATCCGGCGCAGCTGGCGGCGGGAGAGGCCGATGGCGCGCATCAGGCCGATCTCACGGGTCCGCTCGACCACCGAGAGGGCCAGGGTGTTCACCACACCGAGCACCGCGACGATGATCGCGAGCGCCAGCAGGCCGTAGACGATGTTCAGCAGCTGGCCGATCTGGTCCTTCAGCTGCTGCTTGAAGTCGGCCTGGTTCTTCACCTCGTACTGCGGGTACTTGGCCAGGGCGTCCTTGAGGGCGGCGTACGCCTCCTTCTCCTTGCCCTCCGCGGCCTTCGCGAACATGATCATGTTGTCCGGCAGGGCGTCGGCGGGGACGTACCGCGCGGCGGTCGTGATGTTGATGTACATCGCGCCCTTGTCGATGTTCACGTCGTCGGAGGTGATCGCGGCGAGTGTCAGCTTCGCCCTCTCGCCGCCCTTGAACGCGACCGTGAGCCGGTCACCGACCTTGAGGTGGTGCTTGGTGGCGTACGTCTCGCCGACCGACATGGCGTCCTTGCCGTACGCGTCGGCCAGTTTCCCGGAGACGGTCGCACGGCGGACGTCGTCCTTGTACGTGGGGTCGACGGCGACCAGACCCTCGTCCTCGGTGGTGCCGTCGGGGGCGGTGAGCTCGGCGCCGACGACCTTGTATTCGGTGAAGTGCTCGATGTCCGGTACGGACTTGAGGGACTTCGCCGCCTGGTCCACGATCAGTGCGCCGCCGCCGGCCGGCTCGACGATGAAGTCCGCGCCGACCGACTTGTCGAGTTCCTCGGTGGCCGAGGCGACCATGGAGGAGCCGACGACGGAGAGACAGGCGACCAGGGCGAGGCCGATCATCAGGGCGGCGCCGGTCGCTCCGGTGCGGCGCGGGTTGCGCAGGGCGTTGCGCTCCGCGAGCCGTCCGACGGGGCCGAACATCCGCAGCATGACCGCGCTCAGCACCCGGACCACGAAGCCGGCCAGCAGCGGGCCGATCACGATGAAGCCGATCAGGGTGAGGACCACGCCCAGACCGAGGAAGAGCGACCCTTCGCCCGACTTGTCGGCCCGCGTCGCGGCGTAGAGCGCGGCGCCGCCGGCGAGAGTGAGGACCAGGCCGACCGCGGCCCGGATCCGGCCCGCGCGGCCGTCCGCCGGGGTCCCGGCGTCGCGCAGAGCGGCCATCGGGGAGATCTTCCCGGCCCGGCGGGCCGGAATGTACGCGGCGACGACGGTGACGATGACGCCGAGTGCGAGGCCGACCACCGGGGTGGTCCACACGACCGTGAGGTCCTTGGTGGACAGGTCCATGCCCATGGAACCCATGAGCTTCATCAGTCCGACGGCGAGCCCGACTCCGACACCCACGCCGAGTACGGAGCCGATGATGCCGAGGAACAGCGCCTCGATCAGCACGGACCGGTTGACCTGCTTGCGGCTGGAGCCGATGGCCCGCATCAGGCCGATCTCGCGGGTGCGCTGGGCGACCAGCATCGAGAAGGTGTTGACGATCAGGAAGATGCCGACGAGGAAGGCGATCCCGGCGAAGCCGAGCATCGCGTACTTCATGACGTCGAGGAAGGAGCCCATCGAGTTCTTGTTGGCGTCCGCGGCCTCCTTCTGGGTCAGGAGCTTGTACGCGGAGGTGTCATCCAGCGCCGTGGCGACGTTCTTCTTCAACTGCGTGTCGCTGACGCCCTGTTCGGCGGTTACGGAGATGAAACTGAAGACACCCGGCTTGCCGAGCAGCTTCGTCTGCGCGGTGACGGTGTCGAAGTAGACGATCGCCGCGCCGGGGTTGGTGACCTTGAAGGTGGCGATGCCGCTGATCTTCGCCCTGATGTCGCCGGTGGCGGCTATGGTGCGCAGCTCGTCACCGATCTTCAGGTGGTGCTTGTCGGCGGTGTCGGCGTCGACCATCACCTCGGTCGGTCCGCGCGGTGCGTGGCCGGAGGTGATCTCCATCGAACGCAGGTCGTTCTTCGTCCAGTTGCCCGCGATCGTCGGGCCGCCCGTCGTCGAGCCCATGTTCTTGTTGTGGCGGTCGACGACGGTGACGGACATGCTGGAGACCGCACCCTCGGCGCCCTTCACGCCGGTGGCCTTGCCGACCTGCTGGACGGCGGAGGCGGGGAGCGTGACGGGCTTGCCGTTCTCCGGGAGCCGGTCGTTGTCCTCGGCGGTCTTCGGGCTGACGGTGACGTCGGCCGACGTGGCGGCGAAGAGCTTGTCGAACGTGGTGTTCATGGTGTCGGTGAAGACGAGCGTGCCGCACACGAACGCCACCGACAGCAGGACCGCGACGGCGGAGAGCGCCATACGTCCCTTGTGCGCGAAGAAGTTGCGCCTCGATGTCTTCCAGACGCTCATGACGTCCGCCCGCGCGAGTCGAAGTCCTTCATACGGTCGAGGACCTGATCGGCCGTCGGGTTGTGCATCTCGTCGACGATGCGTCCGTCGGCGAGGTACAGCACCCGGTCCGCGTAGGAGGCGGCGACCGGGTCGTGGGTGACCATGACGATGGTCTGGCCCAGTTCGTCGACCGACCTGCGCAGGAAGCTCAGCACCTCGGCACCGGCGCGCGAGTCGAGGTTTCCGGTGGGCTCGTCACCGAAGATGATCTCCGGCCGGGCGGCGAGCGCCCTGGCGACCGCGACGCGCTGCTGCTGGCCGCCGGAGAGCTCGGTGGGCCGGTGCTTCAGCCGCTCGGCCAGACCGACCGTCTCCACGACCTGCTGCAGCCAGGCCGCGTCGGGCTTACGGCCCGCGATGTCCATCGGCAGCGTGATGTTCTCCAGCGCGTTGAGCGTCGGGAGCAGGTTGAACGCCTGGAAGATGAAGCCGATCCGGTCCCGGCGGAGCTGGGTGAGCTTCTTGTCCTTGAGCCCGGTGATCTCGGTCTCGTCGAGGAAGATCTGACCAGAGGTCACGGTGTCCAGGCCGGCCAGGCAGTGCATCAGGGTCGACTTGCCGGAGCCGGACGGGCCCATGATCGCGGTGAACTGCCCGCGGGCGATGTCCACATCGACATGGTCGAGCGCGACGACCCGGGTCTCCCCCGCCCCGTACGCCTTGACGACCTGCCGCGCCCGTGCGGCGACGGCCGTACGCCCTCCAGTGCCCCCGTGCCTGGGAATGGTTACAGCCGTTGTCACGGTTTTTCTCCTATGTCGGTCAGCGTTTGAGATGTCGCGGCGTACGTGAGAATTCTGGTGTTCCGAGGGGCCCGGCGCGCTGGTGCACAGCGCAGTCTTCGGGTGGGGTTTTCCCCACCCCGCCCCCTGCGGTCAGCCGCACTCGTGGTGGGAATCAGCCGCTTTTCGCGGTGTAGGAACACGCTAAGGAACGAGCCCCCGCCGTCACGTCCTCCGCCGGGAGGAACCACCCCTGGGCAAAACCGAGGAGCGTCCCCTAGGGGTCTCGGCCCCAGGGCGGAGACCCGTCTCAGGGACTGCACCCATGGGTGCA
>NZ_JBEOVN010000151.1:0-18356 GCF_040295565.1 Streptomyces sp. NPDC002785
TGCCCGGCCGGGCATCCGCAGCCGGTCGCTTTCCGGACAGCTCGCACGACACCGCAGCAATGACGTAATTGATCTCCCCACCAGCACAGAGGCGCTCTAGGCTCTTGCGTACCGCCCGGTCGCGCAGTGCGTGGACGGGCAGCGCACGCGCACCGACAAGCAGCGGTACTTGAGCGCCGCCCCTCAAGGGAGCGCCGCCGGGCAAGGAGGGCCGCATGACCGTACGGCGAGTAATGGGCATCGAGACGGAGTACGGGATCTCCGTCCCCGGCCACCCCAACGCCAATGCCATGCTCACCTCGTCCCAGATCGTCAACGCCTACGCAGCGGCGATGCACCGGGCGCGCCGCGCCCGCTGGGACTTCGAGGAGGAGAACCCACTGCGGGACGCGCGAGGTTTCGACCTCGCCCGCGAGACCGCGGACTCCAGCCAGCTCACCGACGAGGACATCGGCCTCGCCAATGTCATCCTCACCAACGGGGCCCGCCTCTACGTCGACCATGCGCACCCCGAATACAGCTCCCCGGAAGTTACCAATCCGCGGGACGCGGTCCTCTGGGACAAGGCCGGCGAACGCATCATGGCCGAAGCGGCCGAACGTGCGGCCCAGCTTCCCGGAGCCCAGCCGATCCACCTCTACAAGAACAACACCGACAACAAGGGCGCCTCGTACGGCACGCACGAGAACTACCTGATGAAGCGGGAAACCCCCTTCTCCGACATCGTGCGCCATCTGACCCCGTTCTTCGTCTCCCGCCAGGTGGTGACCGGAGCGGGACGCGTGGGAATCGGCCAGGACGGCCACGAGCACGGCTTGCAGATCAGTCAGCGCGCCGACTACTTCGAGGTCGAGGTCGGGCTGGAGACCACCCTCAAGCGCCCCATCATCAACACCCGCGACGAACCCCACTCCGACGCCGAGAAGTACCGCCGGCTCCATGTGATCATCGGCGACGCGAACCTCTCGGAGATCTCCACCTATCTGAAACTCGGTACCACCGCCCTGGTCCTCTCCATGATCGAGGACGGCTTCATCAACGTCGATCTCGCGGTCGACCAGCCGGTGCGCACTCTGCACCACGTCTCCCACGACCCGACACTGAAGCATCTGATCACGCTGCGTAGCGGCCGTACGCTCACCGCGGTGCAGCTCCAGATGGAGTACTTCGAGCTGGGCCGCAAGTACGTCGAGGAACGGTACGGCGCGGACGCCGACGAGCAGACCAAGGACGTCCTGATCCGCTGGGAGGACACCCTCAACCGGCTGGAGAACGATCCGATGAGCCTGTCCGGCGAGCTCGACTGGATCGCGAAGCGGGAGCTCATGGAGGGCTACCGTCGTCGGGACAGCCTGGACTGGGACGCGGCGCGCCTGCACCTGGTGGATCTCCAGTACGCCGATGTGAGGGCCGAGAAGGGCCTCTACAACCGTCTGGCGGCCCGCGGGAAGATGAAGCGCCTGCTGGACGACGACGCGGTCGAGAAGGCACGTACGAAGCCTCCGGAGGACACCAGGGCCTATTTCCGCGGCCGCTGCCTGGAGCAGTACGCGGACGAGGTGGCCGCGGCCTCCTGGGACTCGGTCATCTTTGATGTGCCGGGCCATGACTCACTGCAACGGGTACCCACCCTGGAACCGCTCCGCGGCACCCGTAATCACGTCAAGGAGCTACTGGACCGCTGCCGCACGGCGGAAGAGCTGGTCCAGGTGCTGTCGGGCGGCTGAAAGGGCCGCGATCGGGGAAACATCGGGATGACCCCCGGACGTTGAGACAACTACCGGGCCAATGTCGGACCCCGTAGGTAGGGTCTGATCAAGTGCTTCGAACCGAGCGGGGTGAGCTAAATGGCGACCAAGGACACCGGCGGCGGACAGCAGAAGGCGACGCGCTCCACCGAGGAGGTCGAGGAGCAGGCGCAGGACGCGCAGGCGTCCGAGGACCTCAAGGAGCGCCAGGAGAAGCTGAGTGACGATGTCGACTCGGTTCTGGACGAGATCGACGATGTCCTCGAGGAGAACGCAGAGGATTTCGTGAGGTCATTTGTACAAAAAGGCGGACAATAGCATACATGTCGGACTCTTCGGGGGGGAGGATTGCTCGCGGTGCAAACGCGCGCTGCCGCGAGCATCCTTCGCCAGTAGTAGGGCCATGCGCGACGGTCTCCAGGTGTATTGCCGGGAGTGTTCCGCCGAGTATTACCGGGAGCGCCAGGAGGCCAAAGGCAAGACTGTCCGCGTCAAGGTGCCAGTACCGCGCGGGAACAAGCGTTGTCCGCAATGTGGAGAGGTCAAGCCGCACAGTCAGTGGGAACGGAACAAGACTTCCTCGGACGGTTGGGCCAGTTACTGCCGTGAGTGCGGTGCGGAGCGGAACCGGATCAGCTACTTCAAGCGGGAGTACGGCCTTACGCCCGCCGAGCGCGACGCATTGATCGCCGATCAAGTGGGCGTCTGCTGCATCTGCTTGGACGCCCTGCCGGAGCATGTGGATCACTGTCACGGGACGGGTAGGGTCCGTGGCGTACTGTGCTTCAGCTGCAACGCAGCCTTGGGGCAGTTCAAAGATCGGCCCGACGTCATAAGGCGGGCCGCCGCATATGTGGAGGGAAACGCGTGGAAGCCAACACTCGTAGCACCGGGCGTCTACCAGCTGCCTTCCTGACACCGGGATCCTCTTCGTTCATGGACTTCCTGTCCGACCATTCTCCCCAGATGCTCCCGGGCAACCGGAACCTGCCGCCCCTGCAGGGGGCCGTCGAGGCGCCGCACGGGACGACCATCGTCGCGGCGACGTTCCCCGGCGGTGTGGTCCTGGCCGGCGACCGGCGGGCGACCATGGGCAACGTGATCGCGCAGCGCGACATCGAGAAGGTCTTCCCGGCCGACGAGTATTCGGCGGTGGGCATCGCCGGCACGGCCGGACTGGCCGTGGAGATGGTCAAGCTCTTCCAGTTGGAGCTGGAGCACTTCGAGAAGGTCGAGGGCGCCCAGCTCTCCCTGGAGGGCAAGGCGAACCGGCTCTCCACGATGATCCGCAGCAATCTGGCCATGGCCATGCAGGGCCTCGCCGTCGTGCCCCTCTTCGCCGGCTTCGACGTCGACCGCGAGAAGGGCCGGATCTTCTCGTACGACGTCACCGGCGGACGTTCCGAGGAACTCGGATATGCGGCCACCGGCTCCGGGTCGATCTTCGCCCGTGGCTCGATGAAGAAGCTCTACCGCGAGGATCTGACGGAGCAGCAGGCCCTCACGCTGGTTGTGCAGGCGCTGTACGACGCCGCGGACGACGACTCGGCGACCGGCGGTCCCGATGTGGCCCGGCGGATCTACCCGATCGTCACCGTCATCACCGACGAGGGCTTCCGGAAGCTGGCCGAGGCGGAATCCTCCGAGATCGCCCGCTCGATTCTGGAACGCCGGATGGAACAGCCCGACGGCCCGCGCGCCGCGCTGCTCTGACCCCCGTTCCGCTGCTTCTTCGATGCTCTTGATCACTGACAGAAAGGGACGGATAACCGGTGTCGACGCCGTTCTATGTCTCACCTCAGCAGGCCATGGCCGACCGGGCGGAATACGCCCGGAAGGGCATCGCCCGTGGTCGCAGCCTTGTTGTGCTGCAGTACGCCGACGGCATTGTGTTCGTCGGCGAGAACCCGTCCCGTGCGCTGCACAAGTTCAGCGAGATCTATGACCGGATCGGTTTCGCCGCCGCCGGTAAGTACAACGAGTACGAGAATCTCCGCATCGGTGGCGTGCGCTACGCCGATCTGCGTGGATACACCTACGACCGTGACGATGTGACGGCCCGTGGGCTGGCCAACGTCTATGCGCAGACGCTGGGCACCATCTTCTCCAGTGCGGCCGAGAAGCCGTACGAGGTGGAGCTGGTGGTCGCCGAGGTCGGTGCCGAGCCGGAGGGCGACCAGATCTACCGGCTGCCGCACGACGGCTCGATCGTCGACGAGCACGGCTCGGTCGCGGTCGGCGGGAACGCCGAGCAGATCAGCACCTTCCTGGACCAGCGGCACCGCGACGGCATGACGCTCGCCGAGGCGCTCAAGCTGGCGGTGCAGGCGCTGTCCCGCGATCCCAACGGCAGCGAGCGGGAGATCCCCGCGGAGCGGCTGGAAGTCGCAGTCCTGGACCGTACGAGGCCGCAGCAGCGGAAGTTCAAGCGGATCGTCGGCCGGCAGCTGGCGCGTTTGCTGGAGGCGGACGGCGGCTCCGTGCCGACGGATGCCCCCTCCGACATCGAGGACGGCGAGGGGACTGAGTCCTCCGGGACGGAGTCCCCTGCGAGCACGACGGATGTCACCAAGTCCACCGATTCCGGTGGGGACGTGGAGTCCTCCGAGGAGTAGTCCACCGCTGCGCCGATGCCCCGGTCCGCCCTTCCCGGCGGGCCGGGGCACCGTCATGAGCGCTGACCGTCCGCGGGCGGGGGTGCCGAGGAGCTGCGTGCCACCAGGCGCACGGGCAGGCTGCCGGGCTCGGCCGGGCGGCCGTCCAGGACTGCCAGCAGGGCGGCCATGCCGCGTTCACCGACCTGCTCGGCGGGCAGCTGCACGGTGGTGAGCTCCGGTTCGACGGCCGTGGCCAGGGCCAGATCGTCGAAACCGGTGACGGAGAGGTCGCCGGGGACGCGGAGCCCCAGCCTGCGGGCGGCCTTGCAGGCGCCCGCGGCGAGGATGTCGTCGTCGCAGACGATGGCGGTGGGCCGGGGGCCGGAGGCGGCGAGTGCGTGCTCCGCGGCTTCGCGGCCCGACTGCACGTCGAGCGTCGCCGTGACGGTCTGTACGGAGGTGCCGGGCACCGCCCGCAGGGTGTCGTGGAGCGCCAGGGCGCGGACCGTGAAGGTCCAGGTGTCGACCGCCGACGCGAGGTGGATGAAGCGGCGGTGGCCGAGCGCGAGCAGATGCTCCGCGACCTGCCGCATGCCGTCGGCGATGTCGAGGTTGACCCGTGCCGCGACGCCGGTGCCCGCCGGGTCGCTGTCGAGCATGACCAGCGGCAGGCCGGCGCCGCGCAGCGCGTCGAGTGCGCCGGCGGCCATGGAGGAGGCGATCACCCCGTCGAGGGAGGCGCGCGCCGAGGCGAAGGGATCCCTGGCCGGCCCGGTGCCTTCGGGGGACGGGTAGAGGACGACCCCGAAGCCGTGTTCGGCGGCGACCGCGGCGGCGCCGGTGTAGACGCGCGCGAAGAATTCGCTGGTGAGTGCGGGGACGACCAGCAGGGCGGTCCGTGTGCGGCCGAGGCGGAGGTTGCGGGCGGCGAGATTGGGCTGGTAGCCGAGTTCGTGCGCGGCGTGCCGTACGCGCTCGGCGGTGGCCTCGGAGACCCTGCCCCGCCATTTGTCGCCGAGCACGAGGGAGACGGTGGCCTGCGAGACGCCTGCGGCCCGCGCGACGTCGCGGCTGGTGGGCCGGGTCGGGGCGGGCTGTGACTGTGGTGCGCTGGTCACTCGGGCCTCCGGGCCGGTAGAGGCAGGCGCCGTGAGGTGGACCTGCGGACTGGGACATGGTACGTATGAACCTCGACGTTATACGTAAAACCTCAGGGTGCCGGAGAGTGCCCGAAAGAGAGGGGGCGGGACATGGCCGCGGGATATCTGGACATCCTCCGGGCGCGGCATGCCGCCCGGTTGCTGACAGGGACCCTCGTGGGACGGCTGCCGAGCGGCACCGCCCATATCGCGATCGTGCTGTTCACCCGGGCCGAGGGCGGCAGCTACACCCTCGCCGGTGCGCTCGCGGCGGTGTACGGACTGTCCACTGCGGTCGGACAGCCGCTGCTGGGCCGCGCCGTGGACCTGTACGGCCAGCCGCGCGTCCAGCTCCCGGCCTCCGTGGTGTCGGCGCTGGGCATGACCCTGCTGGCCCTGGTCGGTCTGGGGTCGCTGCCGCTGGCCTACGGGGCGGTGATGGTGGCAGGTGTGTCCACCCCGCCGCTGGAAGGCGGTCTGCGGGCCCTGTGGCCGAGTGTCCTGGGCGGCGAGGACCGGGTGCACCGGGCGTACGCGATGGATGCCGTCGCCCAGGAGGTCATGTTCACCGTGGGCCCGCTGCTGGTGACGCTGCTCGTCTCCGTGTGGTCGCCCGCCGCCGCCCTGCTCGTGATCAACGCGATCGGCGTCCTGGGGGCGCTCTCCGTCGTCCTCTCCGAGCCCTCCCGTGCCTGGCGCTCCGCACCACGTGAGGCGCACTGGCTGGGCGCGCTGCGCTCGCCGGGACTGCTGGCGCTGCTCGGCTCGTTCTTCTTCGTCGGGCTCGCGCTCGGTTCGATCACGGTGGCCGGGGTGGCGTACGCCGACGACCACGGCCGGGAGTCGGTGTACGGCTGGTTGATGGCCGCGCTCGGGCTGGGTGCGCTGATCGGCGGTGCGGTGTACGGGGCGCGGCAGTGGGCCGGGGCTCCGGAGCGCCGGCTGCGGGTCATCGTCGCGCTGCTGGCACTGGGCTATCTGCCGCTGATGCTGACCCCGGGAGTGGTCGCCATGACCGCTCTGGCGGCGGTGGCCGGAGTCTTTCTGGCGCCCGCGATCGCGTGCTCGTTCATCGTGGTCGACCGGCATGCCCCGCGGGGCACGGTGACCGAGGCGTTCTCCTGGCTGGTGACGACGTTCGGAGTGGGCGCGGCGGCGGGAACGGCAGTGGCGGGCCCGGCCGTAGAGCTGGGCGGCACGACGTGGAGCTTTGCCGTCGCGGGGGCCGGTGGGGTGGCGGCGCTGCTGGTTCTGATGGCCACGGGAAAGGTCCTCGCAGTTCCCGGGCAAACGGCTGTTGCCGTACGGGGATCGGAAAATGGTCGAAACGGTGCTGTCGAACCCGGTTTCAGCTCAGGCCATCAGGCGTAATGTTCAGTCATGGACCGCCGCATTTTCGGGCTGGAGAACGAGTACGGCGTCACGTGCACGTTCAGGGGACAGCGCCGACTGTCTCCTGATGAAGTGGCGCGCTACCTCTTCCGCCGTGTTGTGTCATGGGGCCGCAGCAGCAATGTCTTTCTGCGGAACGGCGCCCGCCTCTACCTCGACGTGGGATCGCATCCGGAATATGCAACCCCCGAATGCGACAACTTGACCGAGCTGGTCACCCACGACAAGGCCGGCGAGCGCATTCTCGAAGGCCTGCTCGTCGACGCCGAACGCCGCCTGCACGAGGAGGGAATCGCGGGCGACGTCTATCTCTTCAAGAACAACACCGACTCGGCGGGAAACTCCTACGGGTGTCACGAGAACTACCTCGTGGCGCGGCACGGAGAATTCTCCCGGCTCGCCGACATCCTCATTCCCTTCCTCGTTACGAGGCAACTGATCTGTGGTGCGGGCAAGGTGCTGCAGACACCCCGGGGCGCGGTCTACTGCGTCAGCCAGCGTGCTGAGCACATCTGGGAGGGCGTCAGTTCCGCCACGACGCGTTCCCGCCCGATCATCAATACGCGTGACGAACCGCATGCGGACGCGGAGCGGTACCGCCGTCTCCATGTCATCGTCGGTGACTCCAACATGTCCGAGACGACCATGTTGCTCAAGGTCGGCGCGACCGATCTGGTGCTCCGCATGATCGAGGCGGGCACGGTGATGCGGGATCTGACGCTGGAGAACCCGATCCGGGCGATTCGCGAGGTCAGTCACGACACCACGGGTCAGCGCAAGGTGCGCCTGGCCAGTGGCCGTGAGGCGTCCGCCATCGAGGTGCAGCGCGAGTACTACGAGAAGGCCGTCGACTTCGTGGACCGCCGTGGCATCCGCACCGGGACCGTCGCCCAGGTCCTGGAGCTGTGGGGCCGTACCCTCGACGCGGTCGAGGCCGAGGACCTCGACCGGATCGAGACCGAGATCGACTGGGTGATGAAGTACAAGCTCATCGAGCGGTACCGCGCCAAGCACAACATGACCATGTCGCATCCGCGGGTCGCCCAGATAGATCTCGCGTACCACGACATCCACCGTCGTCGCGGCCTGTACTACCTGCTGGAGCGCAAGGGACAGGCCGCCCGTGTCTGCAACGACCTGAAGATCTTCGAGGGCAAGTCCGTGCCTCCGCAGACCACCAGGGCGCGGCTGCGCGGTGATTTCATCCGCAGGGCCCAGGAGCAGCGGCGGGACTTCACTGTCGACTGGGTACATCTCAAGCTCAACGACCAGGCACAGCGCACGGTGTTGTGCAAGGACCCGTTCCGTTCGGTGGACGACCGGGTGGAGAAGCTGATCGCGGGTATGTGAGAGCCGGAGGCCGCCCACGGCGGCCGACGGTTCGCCCCAGGAGTGCCCGTTACATCGCGTTTCGTCGAGTTGGCGCCATTTGAAACGGCTGCTGAGCTTGATCTTTATCTTGTGGCCTCGAATGGCGTCTCGAACTTGTTCGCCCACCTGGGCGTTCGCCGGACGCGCGGGCGGCCTTCGTCCGATCGTGTGTTCCGACCAAGGAATGCACGTCCAGGACGAAGGCCGTGATGGGGGTGGCGTCGGCCCGCGACCGGCCGCCCTGCGACAGCCGCCGCGGCTCCGGCGATCCGCCTGGCCACGGGGGTGCCGGCGGGTCGCCACCCAGCCTGGCGAGCCTCGCGTATCCAGCCCGCGGAGGCACTGCGCCGCTGACCGCGGAGTCTCTCGTCAGGTGTGAACGCAGGGACATGCCATGGCAGGTGGGAGAGGACAAGCCGCGCTCGCCGTCCCCCGATTTGCCGGTCGGTCTCACGGGTCCCGGTTCGCCGGACCTTGATCGCTCGAGTGCGGTGGAACGCCTACGGTGCGGGACTTGGCCCGCACCGTAGAGTGGGCTCGTTGCCATTGCCCCGACTCCCAGTGGGACTGATGAACTACTACACGAAGCGCTGTATTGCCGCCGCTGTTGCGGTGTCTGCCCTGCTGTTTACCGCAGCGTGTGGATCCGAATCGGAGACGTCGGCGGGCAGTGTGGCCAAGGTCACCGGGAAGTTTGGGTCCGCGCCCGAGATCTCCATTCCGCAGGGCGCGACGCACGCGGGCAAGACGGTGATCGAGACCGTCTCGCAGGGCAGCGGTGCAGAGGCCAAGAAGGGCGACTTCGTCCGCCTGGACTGGACCGTCGAGAAGTGGAAGGGCGCCGAGCCCCTCGGTGGCAGCTGGACCCAGCAGGCGCCCGGCGCGAAGGGGGCGCGCCGGCAGGCCGTGGAACGGATCGGCCAACCGAGCCGACAACTGCCCGAGAAAATCCTCGACGCGGTCGAGGGCCAGAAGAGTGGCAGTCGCATTCTCGTGCAGGGCACTGCGGGCGACCTCATCGGTGAGAACCTCGACCCACAATCCGGTCTGACCGCGGACGACGCCCTGGTCTGGGTCCTCGACCTGGTCGGAGCCACTGCGGTGGACTCCAAGGCTGAGGTCAAGGGTGAGCAGGCGGCGCCCGCGCCAGGGATGCCGGAGGTGAAAGCCCCATCGAAGGCGGCAGCCACGATCACCATTCCGAAGGGCGAGAAGGCCCCCACTGAGCTGAAGCAGCAGGTGCTCATCAAGGGCACAGGGCCGAAGGTCGAGGCGGGGCAGGGCCTGGTCGCCCAGTACACGGGTGTGAAGTGGGAAGATGGCAAGAAGTTCGACTCTTCCTGGGACCATGGCGGCGCCACCGCCTTCCAGATCGGTACCGAATCCGTCGTGCAGGGCTGGGACAAGGGCCTGGTTGGCAAGAAGGTCGGTGACCGCGTGCTGCTGGTGATTCCGCCGTCCCTCGGTTACGCCGCCAATCCCTCCAGCGAGCTGGCCAAGAACACGCTCGTCTTCGTGGTTGACATCCTGGGCACGGTCTGACCGTCGATCTGTGAAAATGTCCTGTCGTAGTCCCGTCATATGCATCGCTAAAAGGAGCACACTGCAGTGAGCATCGAGAAGCCCGAGATCGACTTCCCGGGCGGCGAGCCGCCGGCCGACCTGGAGATCAAGGACATCTGGGAAGGCGACGGCGCGGTCGCCAAGGCGGGCGCCACCGTCTCCGTCCACTATGTGGGCGTGGCCTTTTCCACCGGCGAGGAGTTCGACGCCTCCTGGAACCGCGGTACCCCGCTGCAGTTCCAGCTCGGTGCCGGTCAGGTCATCTCCGGCTGGGACAAGGGCGTGCAAGGCATGAAGGTCGGCGGCCGTCGCCAGCTGACCATTCCCGCGCACCTCGCGTACGGCGACCGCGGCGCCGGTGGCGGCCGCATCGCCCCCGGCGAGACCCTGATCTTCGTCTGCGACCTCGTCGCCGTCTGATCCGCGCCGTGAGATACGAGGGCCCGTGCCGCAAGGCGCGGGCCCTCGCTTTTGTCCGGACACCGCGTAGCGGTACGGTCGACGGTCGTAGAGCAAAACAGAAAGGGCGTCGATGGCGATCGCCAAGGCCGAGCGGCTGATGAACCTGGCTCTGTGTCTGCTGGGGACCCGGCGCCCGCTGAGCAAACGCGAACTGCGCGGCTCCATCGAGGCCTATCTGGAAGCCGGTTCCGACGACGCCTTCAACCGGATGTTCGAGCGGGACAAGGACGATCTGCGCGAGCTCGGTCTGGTCATCGAGACCGTGGAAAACCTGGACGGAGACACGGGATATCTCGCCCGCCGCGACAGCAATCGGCTGCCCCCGATCACGCTGGACGCCGAGGAGGCCGCCGCGCTCGGACTGGCCGCCAAGGTCTGGCAGCAGGCGCGGCTGGCCGGTGCCGCCAGCGGTGCGCTGCAGAAGCTGCGGGCCGCGGGCATGCCGGAGGCCGAGGACGCGTACGAGGTGCACAGCGCCCTCGAACCCCGTATCCCCGTTCATGAGGCGGCGTTCGAGCCGTTGATGCTGGCCTGCCGGGACCGCCGCCCGGTGACCTTCGACTACCGCAAGGCCAACGCCGCCCGGCCGGAGCAGCGCCAGGTCGAGCCGTGGACGCTGGAGTGCTGGCGCGGCCACTGGTATCTGGCCGGCTGGGACCGGGACCGCGGCGCCGAGCGGGTGTTCCGGCTCTCCAGGATCACCGGCCGGGTCCGCTCCCGGGCCGCGGCCTTCACCGTCGAGGTGCCCGATGTCGTGACCGTCCGCGAGACCGTCGAGAGCTGGGCGGGGGAGACGGCGACCAGGACCGCGCGGATCAGGCTGCGGGCCGGTGCCGGATACCCGCTGCGCTCGCGCGCCATATCGGTCCGGGAACTCGGGGACGGGTGGGACGAGTTGGAGATTCCGTACGGACATGGTCTGGATGCCTGGCTCGTGGAGTTCGGCCCGGACGTCGTCGTGCAGGAGCCCGCCGATCTGCGGGCCGATGTGATGGACCGGCTGCGCGCCGTGGCCAAGGACTGAGGGGGACCGTATTCATGGCTACGAACGCGATCGACCAGACCCGCCGGATGCTCTCCCTGGTGACGTATCTGCGTGAGCGCCCCGGCGCCCATGTCCAGGACGTCGCCCGCGCCTTCGGGATCACCGAGGACGAGCTGATCTCGGACCTCGACGTGCTGCCCATGTGCGGTACGAGTTTCCGCGGCGGGGATCTGCTGGACATCGACACCGACGGCGACCGGATCTGGTGGCACAACCCGGACGATGTCGCGGAGCCGCTGCGGCTGGCGGCCGACGAGGCGACGGCTCTCCTGGTCGCCGCCCGCGCTGTGGCCACGCTGCCCGGGCTGCGCGAGAGCGACCGGCAGGCGCTGCTGCGGGCCACCGCGAAGCTGGAGACCGCGGCCGGTGAGGTGGGGGCGGCGAGCTCGCGGCTTTCGGTCACCTTCGAGTCCGAGGGCGGTGTCTTCGCCGATGTCGACCGGGCGATCTCCGAGCGGCGTCGGCTATGGCTGCGCTACTACTCGCCCGCGCGCGATGAACTCACCGAGCGTGAGGTGGACCCGATCAGGCTGTTCGCTGTTGGGCATACGTACATGGAGGCCTGGTGCAGGTCCTCCGAGGACCGGCGTACGTTCCGGCTCGACCGGGTCGCCGAGATCCGGCTGCTGGACGAGTCGGCCGCGCCGCCCGAGCTCGAACTGCGGGATCTGTCCGAAGGGCTCGTCCAGCCGGCGGCCGAGGACCCGGAGGTCGTGGTCGAGGTGGGACCCGGGGGCCGGTGGGTCGCCGAGTACTACCCGCACGACAGCGCCCAGGAGCTGCCCGACGGCGGGCTGCGGATCACCCTGCGCACCCCCGATCCGGCCTCACTGCGCAGGCTCGCGCTGCGACTGGGCGGAGAAGGCCGCATTGCCTCCCCGCCGGAACTGGCGCAGAGCGCACAGCAGGCGGCCCGTGCGGCGCTCGCCGCCTATGACGACCCGGCCTGAGCGGATCCCTGAGAGAGATTATGAGCAATATGTCTGTGGTGTCAGGTGTTCCGACCGTGGTGGTGCCCGAGTCCGTACGGTTCAAGGCCGCCTGCCCGGACTGCCGCGAGCGGTTCGAGCTGGCGGCGGGCGCCATCCGTCTCGCCGTGGGCGCCAGCCGCCGGACGACGTTCTACTCCTTCACCTGCCCGGCGTGCGGTGCGGCCGTCCGTAAGCCCGCCGGGGAACGGATAGTTGAGCTCCTCACCGGTGGCGGGGTGCGGACGCTGCGCCTCCACACCAGCCTTTAGAACTTCGGACACCTAGACACATTGAGGCTCTGCGCATGTTCTGGCCCATGCTCGCCATCGCCCTGGGGTTTCTCGGGATCGCCGTCCTCGGCGTGCTGGCCGTCAAGGTCTTCATCGAGGCCCAGCGTCTGGGGCGTCAGGTGACGCGAACCACCCAGCGCGTCAACCGGGCGGCGGAGGACCTGGAGCGGGCCGCGACCGACCTCGCCGCCACCGGTGAGGCGCTGCGCTAGCAGGGGAGCGGACTCTTGATTCAATGGTGCGGGAGGTACGCTGCTGACGTCGGCCCAGGCGGGGAGGCGCGGGCCGCAAGCGGGAGTATGCACGGGCATTGCCTTGCGTTTACCCCTACGGGTTACGATCGCTGCCAGCGCGCAGGTCGGACGTGCGTCCGGCCGAATGGGTAGCGAGCTCGCCCTCCAGTCGCCTCAGTGAGAAGGAAGTCGCACATGATCGGCAATCTGAAGCCCCTCGAGATCGTTCTGATCATCGCTGTCATCCTGCTGCTCTTCGGTGCCAAGAAGCTTCCCGACATGGCGCGTTCACTCGGCAAGTCGGCCCGCATCCTCAAGAGCGAGGCCAAGGCCATGAAGAAGGACGACGCGGAGCCCGCGGCGCCCACCACGGAGGCCGCCGCGGACACCGCGCCGCAGGCAGCGCCCGCCCGTACCATTCAGGCCGCTCCGGGAGACGTAAGCAGCGCCCGTCCGGTCAGCGAGGCCAAGCCCACCACCCAGAACTGACAGCTGATCCGCTCCACCGACCGCTGCCGCACGAGACGAGGGAAGTGGGTTGCTCAAGTCTGCCCGCAAGCAGGAGAAAGACGACGAGGGGCGGATGCCTCTCCTCGAGCACCTGCGTGAGCTGCGCGATCGACTGCTGAAGTCGGTCCTGGCCATCGTGATCACCGTGATCGCGGCAGCGTTCTTCCAGAAGGAAATCTTCGAGTTCCTGATGAAGCCGATCCTGGATTCGGTCGGCTGCAAGAACGGCGCCGTGACCATGATCAATGGTCGACCGTGCGCGGAGATGACCACCAATGGTCTGCTGTCACCCTTTACCATCGCGTTGAAGGTGTCCCTGATGGCAGGTGTGTTGGTGGCCACCCCCGTCTGGCTCTACCAGTTGTGGGCATTTGTGGCCCCGGGCCTGCACAAGCAGGAGAAGCGTTATGCGATGGCCTTTGTCGCGGCCGGGGTGCCGCTCTTCCTGGCCGGCGCCTACCTGGCGTACGAGATCCTGCCGCAGACTGCCCAGATCATGCTCGGCTTCACGCCCGACAACGTGAAGAACCTGCTGCCGCTTGACGACTTTCTCGACTTGATTACCCGCATGGTGATCGTCTTCGGGCTGGCCTTCGAGCTGCCGCTGCTGCTGGTCCTGCTCAACATGACCGGGGTCCTGTCCGGCGTTCGCATGCTGCGCTGGTGGCGCGGGATGATCGTCGGACTCACCGCGTTCGCGGCCATCGCGACACCGGGCGGCGATCCCATCTCGATGCTTCTGCTCGCGGGCCCGCTCGCGGTGCTGTACTTCATCGCGGTCGGTTTCTCCCTCCTCAACGACAAGCGCAGACAGCGCTCCAATCCCGATGCCGGCCTTGACGACGGCGAGGCGTCGGAGCTGGACCTCACCCCCGAGGACATCGGCGGGATCGAACCGGTCTCGTCCAGCCGGTCGTTGCCCACACAGGCGAACGCGGACCGTGACCGGGTCAATGGTTACGACGACATCACCTGACCTTGTAAGGTCCTCGGAGTGACCAGCGAGATCACTCTTTTCGTCAATCCCACCGCAGGACGCGGCCGGGGCGCGCACGCCGCGCAGCCGGCCGCTTCCGCGTTGCGGGACGCCGGATTCTCCGTACGTACGGTTCTCGGCACGGACGCCGACGACGCCTTGCGGCGGGCCCGCGAGGCCGTCGCGGGCGGGACCGGTGCGCTGATCGCGGTGGGCGGGGACGGCATGATGTCCCTCGCCCTGCAGGCCGTTGCCGGAACGCTGACCCCGCTCGGGGTCGTCGCCGTGGGCACCGGGAACGACTTCGCCCGCGCGCTCGGGATGCCGATACGGGATCCGGCCGCCGCCGGACGGCTGGCCGCCGAGGCGCTCAAGGGCGGGACCGTCCGCGAGATCGACCTCGGACGGGTCGGTGAGCGATGGTTCGGGTCGGTGCTCGCCTCCGGCTTCGACTCCCGGGTCAACGACCGCGGCAACCGGATGCGCTGGGTCGGCGGACGGTTCAAGTACGACCTCGCGATCCTCGCCGAACTCGCCGCGTTCAAGCCCATCCCGTACCGCATCGGGCTGGACGGTGGACCGGTCAGGGAGATCGAGGCGACGCTCATCGCCGTCGGCAACGGATCGACGTACGGCGGAGGCATGCGGATCTGCGCGGACGCCGTCATGGACGACGGGCTCTTCGACGTGACCGTCGTCGGCGACTGCAGCCGCACCACCCTGCTGAAGGTCTTCCCTCGCGTCTACAAGGGAACGCACCTCAGCCACCCGAAGGTCACCGTGCACAGGGTCTCCTCGATCGAGCTGGCCGCAGCCGGTGTCACCGCGTACGCAGACGGTGAACAGCTCGGGGCGCTGCCGCTCACCGCGACCTGTGTACCGGGTGCGGTGAGGGTGCTCGCGCCGGGTTCTCCCACCGGGATTTAAAGATCGCGTCACTGTCAGAGGTGGCGGGTAGGCTCGTAAGCAAGATGACAGAGGACCTCTCACCAGCTGAGCGATACCAGGCTTCTCGGATCCGTGCCGCCGAGCTGGCCACCGCACTTGCGCCCTTCCGCGAGATGTACGAGTTCGATCTGGACCCCTACCAGATCGAGGCCTGTGAGGCATTGGAGACCGGCAAGGGGGTGCTCGTCGCCGCCCCTACCGGCTCGGGCAAGACGATCGTCGGCGAATTCGCCGTGCACCTCGCCCTCGAACAGGGCCGCAAGTGCTTCTACACCACACCCATCAAGGCCCTGTCCAACCAGAAGTTCGCCGACCTGGTCAAGCGCTACGGACCGGACAAGGTCGGCCTGCTCACCGGTGACAACAGCGTCAACGGCGATGCCCCGGTGGTCGTCATGACCACCGAAGTGCTGCGCAACATGCTCTACGCGGGCTCGCAGGCGCTGCGCGGCCTCGGCTATGTGGTGATGGACGAGGTGCATTACCTCTCCGACCGCTTCCGGGGCGCCGTCTGGGAAGAAGTGATCATTCACCTCCCGGACTCCGTGACCCTGGTGTCGCTGTCGGCGACGGTGTCCAACGCCGAGGAGTTCGGTGACTGGCTGGACACGGTCCGCGGCGACACCCAGGTGATCGTCTCCGAGCACCGTCCCGTGCCGCTCTGGCAGCACGTGCTGGCGGGCCGCCGGATGTACGACCTCTTCGAGGAGGAGACCGATCACGGCGGCCGCGGCGCCGGGCGCCGCGAGGTCAACCCCGACCTCGTCCGGCTCGTCCGGATGGAGAACCAGCGGGCGTACAACCCGCGTGAGCGCCGCCGCGGCAAGATGGTGCGAGAGGCGGACCGCGAGCGCGAACGGCGCCAGCGCAGCCGGATCTGGACCCCGGCCAGGCCCGAGGTCATCGACCGGCTGGACGCCGAAGGGCTGCTCCCCGCCATTACGTTCATCTTCAGCCGGGCCGGCTGCGAGGCCGCCGTACAACAGTGTCTGCAAGCCGGACTGCGGCTCAACGACGAGGACAAGCGCCGCCTGGTCCGGGAGATCGTCGAGGAGCGGACCGCGTCCATCCCCGGTGAGGACCTCCACGTCCTGGGCTACTACGAGTGGCTCGAAGGACTGCAGCGAGGCATCGCCGCGCACCACGCCGGCATGCTGCCCACCTTCAAGGAAGTTGTTGAGGAGCTGTTCGTACGGGGGCTCGTCAAGGCCGTCTTCGCGACGGAGACCCTTGCCCTCGGCATCAACATGCCCGCACGCTCGGTCGTGCTGGAGAAGCTCGTCAAGTGGAACGGCGAACAGCACGCCGACATCACCCCGGGCGAGTACACCCAGCTGACCGGGCGGGCCGGACGGCGTGGGATCGACGTCGAAGGCCATGCGGTGGTGCTGTGGCAGCGCGGCATGGACCCGGGGGCGCTGGCCGGACTCGCCGGTACGCGTACGTATCCGCTGCGATCCAGCTTCCGGCCCTCGTACAACATGGCCGTGAACCTTGTGCAGCAGTTCGGGCGGCATCGCTCGCGTGAGCTGCTGGAGACCTCCTTCGCACAGTTCCAGGCCGACCGGTCGGTGGTCGGGATCTCCCGGCAGGTCCAGCGGAACGAAGAGGGACTGGAGGGCTACCGGGAGGGTATGACCTGCCACCTCGGTGACTTCGAGGAGTACGCGCGACTGCGCCGCGAACTCAAGGACCGGGAGACGGAGCTCGCCAAGCAGGGCGCGTCGCAGCGGCGTGTCGCGGCAGCGGCGTCCCTGGAGAAGCTCAAGCCCGGCGATGTCATCCATGTCCCCACCGGTAAGTTCGCCGGACTTGCACTGGTTCTCGACCCGGGGCTGTCCGCCGGACGGACTCATGGGCACGGGCAACGCGGGCTCGAATACCACGATGGGCCGCGGCCGTTGGTGCTGACCGCCGAGCGGCAGGTCAAGAGACTCGCCTCGATCGACTTCCCGGTTCCTGTGGAGGCACTTGAGCGGATGCGGGTGCCGAAGTCGTTCAACCCGCGCTCGCCGCAGTCGCGCCGCGATCTGGCCTCCGCGCTGCGGACCAAGGCCGGGCACATAGTGCCGGAGCGGCACCGCAAGGGGCGGTCCGCGGCGGCCGACGACCGGGAGATCGCCCGCTACCGGGCGGAGTTGCGCGCGCACCCCTGCCACGGGTGTGACGAGCGTGAGGATCATGCGCGGTGGGCCGAGCGGTATCACCGGCTGCAGCGCGACACCAGGCAGCTGGAGCGGCGGATCGAGGGGCGGACGAACACGATCGCCCGCACCTTCGACCGGATCGTCGCGCTGCTCACCGAGCTCGACTATCTGCGGGGCAACGAGGTCACCGAACACGGACGGCGGCTTGCGCGGCTCTACGGTGAGCTGGATCTGCTGGCGAGCGAATGTCTGCGGGCCGGGGTGTGGGAGGGCCTGAACCCGGCCGAACTCGCGGCGTGCGTCTCGGCGTTGGTGTACGAGGCGCGGCAGGCCGATGACGCGATGGCGCCGAAGCTGCCGTCGGGGCCCGCGAAGACCGCGATGGGTGAGATGGTCCGGATCTGGGGTCGGCTCGACGCCCTGGAGGAGGACTTCAAGATCAACCAGGCGGAGGGGGTCGGGCAGCGCGAACCCGACCTGGGCTTTGCCTGGGCGGTCTATATGTGGGCGTCGGGGCGGACGCTGGACGAGGTGCTGCGCGAGGCGGAGATGCCGGCGGGGGACTTCGTGCGGTGGTGCAAGCAGGTGATCGACGTGCTGGGGCAGATTGCGGCTGCGGCTCCGCGGGACGGTAGTTCTGTGGAACGGAGTGCGCGTAAGGCGGTGGAGGCGGTGTTGCGGGGGGTTGTGGCTTATAGCTCTGTGGGGTGAGGTTTGGCGGGGTGCGGGTGTGCCTGCGGCGGGCTGGTCCCCTACCCGCTCCTTGCCGAATCCGGGGCTCTGCCCCGGGGTTGGTCCTCAAACGCCGCCACCGGGCCCCGCCCGCTGTCGGCCGGCCCGCTTCACGCGGACCGGCCGAGGGCGTGTTTTGAAAGTCCTGTCTGGCCGGGGGCGTCCGGCACGCACGCACGCTGCGTTGTCGGTCGTCGGCGCAGCCCGCTGCGCTCTCCTCCCTCCGCCTTGC
>NZ_JBEOVN010000152.1:0-18209 GCF_040295565.1 Streptomyces sp. NPDC002785
CCGCACCGGACGAAGCCCGCCCCCCCACTCGGGGGAGGCGGGCTTCGGCGTACCGGGCCGCGGACCGCAGGTCAGACGCTGCGGAACGCCAGGACCACGTTGTGACCGCCGAACCCGAACGAGTTGTTGATCGCGGCGATCGGCCCCTGAGGCAGCGGCCGCGGCTCATCGCGCACGATGTCCGCCTCCACCGCCTCGTCGAGGTGCTCCACATTGATCGTCGGCGGAGCCATCCGGTGGTGCAGTGCCAGGACCGTCGCGACGGTCTCGACGCCGCCCGCGCCACCGAGGAGGTGACCGGTCATCGACTTCGTCGCGGAGATCGCGACATGGTCGAGGTCGTCGCCCAGAACCTTGCGCAGAGCCTTCAGCTCCGCGACATCGCCCTGCGGCGTCGACGTGGCGTGCGCGTTGAGGTGCACGACCTCGGACGGCTTGAGATCCGTCTGGTCCAGCAGGTTCTGCATCGCGGCGGCGATGCCACGACCGGTCGGCTCGGGCTGCGCGATGTGGTGGGCGTCCGCGGACAGCCCCTGGCCCAGCACCTCGCAGTAGACCTTGGCGCCACGCGCGGCGGCGTGCTCCGCGGACTCCAGGACGACGACCCCGGCACCCTCGCCGAGCACGAAGCCGTCACGGCCCGTGTCGTACGGACGCGACGCCTTCTGGGGCTCGTCGTTGTTCTTGGACATCGCCATCATGTTGGCGAACGCGGCGATCGGCAGCGGGTGGATCGCCGCCTCGGTGCCACCGGCGAGGACCACATCGGCACGGCCGGTGCGGATCATCTCGACGGCGTACCCGATCGCCTCGGCGCCCGAGGCACAGGCGGAGACCGGAGCGTGCACACCGGCCTGGGCGTTGACCTCCAGGCCGACGTTGGCGGCCGGGCCGTTGGGCATGAGCATGGGCACGGTGTGCGGGGAGACGCGGCGTACGCCCTTCTCCTTGAGCACGTCGTACTGGTCGAGCAGGGTGGTCACGCCGCCGATACCGGAGGCGATGACCGAGCCCAGCCGCTCGGGCTGGATCGTGTCGTCCTCACCGGCCTTGCCGGTGAAGCCGGCGTCCGCCCACGCCTCGCGGGCCGCGATCAGCGCGAACTGCGCCGAGCGGTCCAGCTTGCGGGCGAGCGGGCGGGGCAGGACATCGCCCGGGTCGACGGCCGCGAGTGCGGCGATGCGGACGGGCAATTCGGCGAAACGGTCGCCCTCGAGAGGCTTGACGCCGGAACGGCCGGCCATCAGACCTTCCCAGGTCGACGCCGAGTCGCCACCCAGCGGAGTGGTTGCGCCGATACCGGTGACGACCACGGTGCGATTGGTCGAGTTCACTGGAAAATCTTCTCCACGTGTAGAGGGTCGTGAATCAGCGGCGCCACCGCCGGGTGGCGACACAGGAGCCGGCCTGATCAGGCCTGGTGCTTGAGGATGTACTCGGCAGCGTCGCCGACCGTCTTGAGGTTCTTGACGTCCTCGTCGGGGATCTTGACGTCGAAGCGCTCCTCGGCGGCGACGACGACCTCGACCATGGACAGCGAGTCGACGTCCAGGTCGTCGGTGAAGGACTTGTCCAGCTGGACGTCCTCGACCGGGATACCGGCGATCTCGTTGACGATCTCGGCGAGACCGGTGACGATCTCTTCCTGAGTGGCGGCCATGTTGGCGCTCCTTCGGTGTTTATCTGCAGGGTTTGGACGTCCGGGCCGAAAAGGCCTGGTGTGCCTAGGGGAGGGTAACGACCGTCGCGGCGTAGACGAGACCCGCCCCGAAGCCGATGACGAGCGCGGTGTCGCCGCTCTTCGCCTGACCGGTCGCCAGAAGCCGCTCCATAGCGAGCGGAATCGAGGCGGCGGAGGTGTTGCCGGTGGTCTCCACGTCACGGGCGACCATGACGTTCTCCGGCAGCTTCAGGGTCTTCACCATCGAGTCGATGATCCGCATGTTGGCCTGGTGCGGAATGAAGACGTCCAGGTCTTCCGGAGCGATCCCGGCCGCGTCCAGCGCCTGCTGGGCGACCTTCGCCATCTCGAAGACGGCCCAGCGGAAGACCGCCTGGCCCTCCTGCGTGATGGCCGGGAACTTCTCCGGGCGCTCGGCGTGGAACTCGTCCCACGCCACGGTCTGCTTGATCGTCTCGGACTTGTCGCCCTCGGAGCCCCAGACGGTCGGGCCTATGGCCGGCACCTTGGAGGGGCCGACGACGACCGCGCCGGCGCCGTCGCCGAAGAGGAAGGCCGTCGCGCGGTCCTCCTTGTCGGTGAGATCGCTGAGCCGCTCCACGCCGATGACGAGAACGTACTCTGCCGAACCTTCGACGATCATGCCCTTGGCGAGGGTCAGTCCGTAGCCGAAGCCCGCGCAGCCGGCCGAGATGTCGAAGGCGGCGGGCTTGCCGGCGCCGACCTTGTGGGCGATCTCGGTCGCGATGGCCGGGGTCTGCTTGAAGTGCGAGACGGTGGAGACGATCACGGCGCCGATCTGCTCGGGCCTTATCCCGGCGTCCGCGATGGCCTTCCCGGACGCCTCCACGGACATCGCGGCCACGGTCTCCTCCTCGGAGGCCCAGTGGCGGGTGGCGATGCCGGAGCGCGAGCGGATCCACTCGTCGGACGAGTCGATCGTCTCGAGGATCACCTCGTTGGGCACGACGCGGGTCGGACGGTAGCCACCGACACCCATGATGCGTGCGTACGGGGCGCCCTGACTGGGCTTGATCTTCGACATGCTCTCGGGCTCCTTAGGCGCCTGTGTGCTCGGTGATGAGCGCACGGGCCGCGTCGAGGTCGTCGGGGGTCTTGAGCGCGAGGGTCTGCACACCGGGCAGCGCGCGCTTGGCGAGACCCGTGAGGGTGCCGCCGGGGCATGCCTCGATGAGAGCCGTGACGCCCATCTCCTTGAAGGTCTCCATGCACAGGTCCCAGCGGACCGGGCTGGCCACCTGGCCGACCAGCCGCGAGATGACCTCGTCGCCGAGGGCAACGGGCTTCCCGTCGGCGTTCGAGACATATGTCACGGTTGGGTCGGCGATCTTCAGCGCCAGGGCGGCCTCGCGCAGCCGGTCGACAGCGGGCGCCATGTGGTGCGTGTGGAAGGCGCCGGCGACCTTGAGGGGCACCACGCGGCGCACGCCCTCGGGCTTGTCCTCGATCAGCTCGGCGATCTGCGCGGCGGTGCCGGCGGCGACGACCTGGCCGCCCCCGTTGACGTTCGCCGGGGTCAGTCCGAGCTTCTCCAGGTGAGGGACCGTCACCTCGGGGTCGCCGCCGAGCAGCGCCGCCATACCGGTCTCGGTGATCGCGGCAGCGTCGGCCATGGCGAGCCCGCGGGTGCGTACGAGGCGCAGCGCGGCCTCCTCGTCGATGACTCCGGCGAGGGTGGCTGCAGTGATCTCCCCAACGCTGTGACCTGCGACGATGTCGGGCGACGCGTCGAGCGCGGCGGCGGACAGCAGACCGGCGGCGACCAGCAGCGGCTGCGCCACCGCGGTGTCACGGATCTCGTCCGCGTCGGCCTTGGTGCCGTAGTGGGCGAGGTCGAGCCCGATGGCGTCGGACCAGGCCGCGATGCGGTCGGAGGCACCGGGGAGGTCGAGCCAGGGAGTCAGGAAGCCGGGCGTCTGAGCGCCTTGGCCGGGAGCGACGAGTACGAGCACCCTCACACTCTCTCTTGTGAACGGTCCGGAACACCCGTGGGGACAGGGACGAAGAACCGTATGGGGAATTGTTGATGTCCGACAAAAGTCTAGGACTGGGGATCTCTGGCGGCCAAGCGCCCCAGGATCAGGGCGATTCGGAGTGTGAACGCCGAGCGGACATCGGAAGGCGACCATCCGGTGACGTCAGTCACACGTCGGAGCCGGTAGCGCACGGTGTTGGGGTGGACGTAGAGCATCCTGGCCGCACCCTCCAGGCTGCTCGCCTGTTCCAGATACACACTCAACGTCTCCAGGAGTGCAGAACCCGCTTCTTCCAGCGGTCTGTAGATCTCCTCCACCAATTGGTCCCGTGCGGCAGGGTCGCCCGCCATCGCGCGCTCCGGCAGCAGATCGTCGGCCAGCACCGGTCGCGGGGCGTCCTGCCAGGCGCCGCACGCCTTGAGTCCGGCGGCCGCCGCCTGTGCGGACCGGGTGGCCGCCAGCAGGTCGGGCACTACGGGCCCGGCGACGACGGGACCCGCCGCGTACGGGCCGATCAGCGCCTTGGCGACATGCAGCGGGTTGTCGCTGCCGCCCGCGATGACGACCAGCCGGTTGCCGAGCACGCCGGTCAGGACCTGGAGCTTCGCGTGCCGGGCGGCCCGCCGGATCGCCTCCACGGTCAGTTCGCTGTCGCCGTCCGGGGCCGTACCGAGCACCACACAGACATGTTCGGGGGAGTTCCAGCCGAGCGCGGCGGCCCGGGACACGGCACCCTCGTCGGCCTCACCGGACAGCACGGCGTTCACCACGAGCGATTCCAGCCGGGCGTCCCAGGCGCCGCGGGCCTCGGCGGCCTGCGCGTACACCTGGGCGGTCGCGAAGGCGATCTCCCGCGCGTAGACGAGCAGCGCCTCGCGCAGCACCGACTCGTCGCCGGGCGCGGCGACCTCCTCGATCGCGGCCTCCATGACCTCGATCGTCGTACGCACCATCTCTACGGTCTGCCGCAGTGTGATCGCCCGGGTCAGCTCACGCGGAGCCGTGCCGAACACATCGGTGGAGATGGCCTGCGGCGTCTCCGGATGCCGGAACCACTCGGTGAACGCCGCGATTCCGGCCTGGGCCACCAGGCCGATCCAGGACCGGTTCTCCGGTGGCATCGCCCGGTACCACGGCAGCGACTCGTCCATGCGGGCGATCGCGTTGGCGGCCAGTCGGCCGGAGGACTGCTCCAGGCGTTTCAGGGTCGCGGCATGCAGGTGGGCGGCGTTCGCAGCGGGCTGCTCAGGATCGGGTCGGGGCACGGACACAAGACTGCCTTATAGGACCACGTGCACGGGGGGCCGGGGCGACCGCGGGTCGTACTGCCGAGTAGCGACAAGGCGATCGCAGGGGTTCCGCGCCGGGCTACCGTGGGCAGGTGATTTCCGTACACCGTGCCGAAGACCGCTTCATGGGCGGGGACCGGGCCGCCGGCATCCTGTCCCGGCACGCCTTCTCGTTCGGCAGCTTCTACGATCCGGACAATCTGCGCTTCGGCGCGATCCTGGCCTGTAACTCGGAACGGCTGGCGCCCGGCGCGGGCTTCGACGAACACCCGCACAGCAACACGGAGATCGTCACCTGGGTCGTCGAGGGCGAGCTGACCCACCGCGATTCGACCGGCCACGCCACGGTCGTACGGGCCGGGGACCTTCAGCACCTCAGGGCGGCGGCAGGGGTGCGCCACGTCGAGCGCAACGACGGTGACGGGCCGCTGACGTTCATTCAGATGTGGCTGGCCCCGCTCGAACCGGGCGGCGACCCCTCGTACGCGATCGTTCCCGGCATCGCCGACTCCACCCCGTACGCCCTCCCTGCGGCCGGTGCGATGCTGCACGTCCGCAGACTCGCCGAGGGAGAACGCACGGCGGTGCCGGACGCGGCGCGGGTGTATGTGCATGTGGTGGCCGGGGGTGTGCGGCTCGGCGACGAGGAGCTGGAGCCGGGCGACTCGATGCGGATCACCGGGGAGCAAGGGCTGGAACTGGTGGCGGCCGGGACGGCCGAGGTGCTGATCTGGGAGCTGTCGGCCTGAGCTGTGGCCCCGCCCCCGATCCGGGCTACCAGCCCGTCTCCCCGCGCCACATCGACCACATCGGCGGCCCCGCTCGAAACGTCATCTCCTCGTGCACCGTGAAGCCGTGCCGCCGGTAGAAGGTCAGATTGCGGCGGTTGCTCGACTCCAGGAACACCGGCCGCCCGTCGGCGTCCGCCTGCTTCAGCAGCCCACCGAGCACCTGCGATCCGCGCCCCGTGCCGCGCGCGTCCGCGTGGGTGCCGATGTACTCGACGTACCAGTGCGCGGGGTCGGCCGGGTGGCGGTGCTCCAGCGCGAGCAACCGCATTCCGGTCCTGGGCAGCTGGGCCCGCCCCGCCCGCAGCAGTGTGCCCGCGTTGCGCAGCAGATAGCTCACCGGCAGCTTCCACTTCCCGGGCTCCGCCCACACAGCCGCCACTGTGCGCTCCGGGTCGGTCCACACTCGGCCCGCCGGGACCTGCTGCGCCAGATGCGCGGCGAACAGCAGTCGCAGCCGCCGGTCCCGGTCGCGCGGCATCAGCCAGGACCAGACGGGGTCCTCGGCGTAGGCACTGGCGAGCACGGAAGCGAGCACCGGGACGTCGGAGGCGGCAGCGCGGACTATGTCGGCCATGGCCGAGGAGAGTAGCGGTTCCTCAGCGCTCGGGTTCCGCGAATACCGCCAGTGCCGTAGCAGGCAACGTTCGCCCTGTAGGTCGTGACGCGCGTCGGTCGATGTCCGCAGTCGGCCGGCGTAATCGAGGGACATGGCTGCCCGGCCTGCCATCGGCTCCCCTGCCACGACGATGCGCTTCGCGCGTTGTGCTGTTGACTGCCGCGATCGGCTGCCCCGGGAAACGGTTCGACGGCTTTGCGGGGTCCTGACACAGTGGCGCACTATGGCGACCTTCGAGCTTGTGACCGCCGCGGACGTGCAGCTCATGCAGGGTCTGGCGCAGCGTGTCACCGCCACCCGCCCGGACCTGGCGAACAGCGACGCGACCTTCGGCGAGCTGGCCTGGAACTGGGGCAGGGGGCACGCCGACGACGGCGCAAGCTGGCGGCGTCGGCTGTGGTTCTCCGGCGGGGATCTGGTGGCGTGGGGCTGGGCGCATCTTCCGCACCAGGTGAGGCGGAGCGACGGGTCGGTGAAGGACGTCACCGGCGCCTATCTGGCGTATCAGGTCCATCCCGACCACGCCGGGCTGGTTGACGAGGTGATCGACTGGTACGACGGTACGGCGGCGGACATCGAGCGTACGGTGATGCCGAGCGCCGCCGATGAGTTCGCCCTGAAGCGATGGGCGGCGCACGGCTATGAGACTGACCCGGCCTCGCTCGGCGACGCAGGGTCCTGGACCCAGCTCAACGAGCGGGACCTCACCGACGTGGAACAGCCGGTACTACCAGACGGATTCCGGTTCCGCACCGCCGACGAGGCCGGGCCGAAGGCCGCGGTCCAGGCCCATCTGGATGCCTGGGCTCCCTCGGCGTACACGGCCGAGGACTACCAGGGCGTCCGGCAGACGGCGGGGTATCGCGGCGACCTGCACATCCTGGTGGAGGCGCCGGACGGAACGATGGCATCCTCGACGATCATGTGGCTCGACGAAGCGAACAGGACCGCTGAGTTCGAGCCGGTCGGGACGCATCCGCGCTACCGGCGTCTGGGGCTGGGAAGGGCGATGCTTCTGCACGGGATGCATCTGGCGCGGGTGGCCGGGGCCACTCATATGACGGTCGCCTGCCTGGGTGCGCCGGGGCATCCCCAGGCGCGCGGGCTGTACTGCAGCGTCGGGTTCCGGGAGTTCACGCGGGACGCGCCGCTCATCAAAACCAAGACCGCGGGCTGAGGACTGGTCGTTCGGGTAGTCGCTGGTCAGGCCACGTTGGCTCGGGCGACGACCTGACGTGGGCGGGTGTCGTCGGCGTGGCGGTTTCGCCAGATGATGTAGCGGCGGATCATGCTGCCTTGCTCTTTGTGGCTGCGGTGGTCGGTGCCGTCCAGGGCGAAGTAGCGCAACGCGGCGAACTGGGCTTCGAGGCGATTCAGCCTTCTAGAAGGGTTCGGCCGCCCGGAGCAGCCGCTGGGGCAAGTAGGGGGATTTGACCTGAATGTTCCAGCCTCTGCGGCGGGCGTGGCAGGCCAGGGCCAGGGCGCCGAGGTCGATTCTGGCGTCGGGGCCGTCGGCGCGGTCGGCGACCCGGTAGTAGTCGCGGTGGGCTTCGAGGGCGTCGGCCAAGGCCAGGTTGAAGCTCTCCTCGTCTCCCTCCACAAGCTGAGACAGGAGGGCCGCCGGTGGGGGGAAGAACCCCCAGTCCTTGGCCCTGTCGACGTCCCACAGGGCCCGTTCCGTCGCCGGCTGCGGGTCCGCGCCCTTCAGATAGTCGTGGAGGGCATTGCCGTACGACGCGAACGCAGAGCGGTCCTCGGCGGTGAAGGCGGGGCCGGTGAGGACCAGGGGAGCGAGGTCTTCGCGTACGCCGGTGATCAGGGCGAAGGCGGTGGCGGTCTGCCAGTTGCCCGCGCCCGCGTCCTTGCCACGGGAGGCCGGGTAGCCGAGCGTACGGCCGTCGATCGTCACCTGGGCCTCGGTGCCCGGCTCGGCGAGGGCGATGCGGAACAGGGCCGCACCCAGCTGGGAGGCCAGGCGAAGGTTCTTGAGCTGTGCGTCCGTGACGTCGCCGGAGTCCGAGGCGCGCCACTTGAAGAGGAGCTCCTGGTAGCGCAGGGCGCTCCCGAGCCGCCATACGGCGAGGGGCTGCCCGTCCACCGGGGTGAAGGCCTCCCTGGTGTACTGGTCGATCAGGGCCTCGCTCTCCGGGTTCACGGCCCGTTCGAGGGCCGGCCGTCCGACCTCCAGCGGCCCGGCGGCCAGCGCGGCGACCGCGTTCGGGCGCCGGTTGCGGCCGAAGCCTTCGACGCGCGGGCCGCGGGTCTCGAAGCCGGTGACCAGCGCGCGCGGAAGGTAGTCAGTCTCGAGGGCCGGTGCCCAGCTCAGGGTCCGGTACGCGAGCGCGGCCAGGGCGAGCGCCTGGAGCGGCAGGAGGCTGCTTGGCGAGGCGCCCGGGCCGGGCAGGGTGCTGTACGGCAGCAGGAGGGCGGTCAGCCCGGAGTCGAAGCCCACCCGGTCCTCGGCGGCCAGAGCGCGCAGGGTCTTGAGCGCCACGCTGTCCGGCCGGTCGAGGAGGCTTTCGCCCGTCTCCTCCTCCCGGCTGCGGATGCGGGCCAGCGCGGCGTCGACGGCGGCGAGCTTCTGCTGGGGGCTCGGGGGGTACTCCGCGTCGTCGTCTCCCGTGTCGTCGATGACCTGTGCCATGAGGCCTTTGATGAGCTCGACGGCGGGCGTTCCGTCCGCGATGGCGCCGAACTTCCGGCGGGCGAAGTGGAAGGCCTCTCCGTGCCACTTGGCCTTGTCCGAGAGAATGGCGAGACAGAATGCGTCGATCCATTCGCCCGGGGTGACGCTCTCCTCGGCAGCCTCCTCCTCTCCGGCGTCGTAACCCATGCCGAAGTTCACGTAGTTGAGCGTGATGAAGAAGGAGCAGTGCGGGAAGTACGCTGCGAACGCCACCGCGCCGGCCGCGGCCTCGGTGGCGTCCTTGAGGGCGGCCTTGGCCTCCGGGGTGTCGAGATCGGGCGTCTCGACGGAGAGGGCGCCCAGGTAGTCGAGAAACTCCTCGGCGATCGACGTCCACTCGTACGTGGCCATTCGGCCAGCCTTCGACATCGACCGGACCTGTCCCCCGATCCGGTTCGCGAAGTCCTCGCGCGCTGCCGAAACCACTGCCCCGCCCACCTGGTGACGCTCTATCCGCACTTCGCTGCTCCTTGACCACTGGCCTGGTGGCCAGCCTAGGCGCCGGGTCTGACACGCTGCGGGTGCGGCCGACCGCAGGCCCCGAAGGGCGCGGGCACCCGCATAGGCCGGGCCGGCCTGCGACGGTCGGGCTTCGACCGCGAGGTCTACCGCCGACGCAGCACCGTCGAGCGCTGCTTCAACACCCTCAAACACTTCCGCGGGAATGCGGCCAGGTACGACAAGACCGCCACCTCCTACGAAGCAGCGGTCAGCTTGGCGTCGTTCCTAATCTGGGCAAGACCTGTTTGAAGACGGACCCTGGAGGCCGCGACGACCACTGGCGGCTGTGGTTCAGCGGAGCCCGTCCACGAAGGTCTGCCAGGCGTCGACTCCGACGATCAGGGCCGGGCCGTCTGGGTTCTTGCTGTCACGGACGGGTACGGCGCGGGGGAGGCCGTCGGCCACCTCGACGCAGTCGCCGCCGTTGGTGCCGCTGTAACTGGACTTGCGCCATGTCGCACCGCCGATGGTGGTGCACTCGACGCACTCACCGCCGGTACTTCCGCTGTACGTCGATTTCCGCCACTGTGCTCCGGTCAGGCCGTGACTGGTCCGCATAGCGATCCTCCAACGCGCGAATGATCAGGGTGCCCCTGGTCGTGACTCTTCGTACGGAAGATTTCGGTTGCTCCCCAGCCACAATAGGGCGGACGCCTCCGTCGCTTACCGATCGTTTCAGGACGAGACTTGAAAATGCCTCAAGCAGTTGGCGTCACGGGCCAGAACCGACCTCCCAGCGGTGCTGTCGTAGGCGGGAGGTGCGGGAACGAAGGGCGGAACTGGGCACGTCAATACCAGCCAGGTGAACAAATAGTCGAAAACTCTGTGGTAATGGTTCTCTTGATCGAAATTTCATTTTTTAGAGGACTCGCTACGGTGCCACGGACTGGCAAGATTCGACCGAAGGGTGGAAAGAGGTCATTGGTATACGAAATTGACTGAGAGGCGCGCTCCCGGGTGGCCGCTGCACGTGCGAGAGTAGGGGCTTCTGAACCGTAGGAGAAAGGGAAGAAATGAAGCTGCCCGTGCGTCGTTTCGTCGGTGTCGCTGTCGCCTCTGTGGCTGCACTGGTCGCCACGGCTGTTCCCGTCGCGGCCGCGTCTCCCTCGGGCGTCGGCGCCTTGATCAACCGTACGTCCTGTGATGAGCGTGGCTACCTGGCGATCCACAATAACGACGGCCGTGACACGCTCTGTTTCGCCAACGCCGGATCCATGCCCGTCGCCATTTTCGGCGTCAAATGGGTCGAATCGGGGAACAACGTCGTGACCCTCCAGTACCAGAAGGATAAGAACAACCAGAAGCTCGACACCGTCACCATCCCAAAGTGGCAGGCGTGGAAGCCCGGCCACGTCCACAAGATCATTTCGATCCGAATTCACTGAGTTCGCCGAGGTCGAAGTCCGCTGAAATAGGGGACGCCCTGCGGGGCGTCCCCTTCTTCTTTTGTGGTGCTTATTCGAATCGATGCCGTGTGTGAATCCTGTCTGGCTCTCCATGTCAGGCCGCGTCGATAGCTGATCATTTTAGAATGATTTCGGTGAGAGCTTGGCTGTGGGTGAGGCGGTGGAATAAATCTGCGGGCCCCAAGATCGCCCGCAAGGGCATCGCCCACGGCTCCGGCCTGGAAAAGACCGCTGGGTCGTCGAGCGGGCTTCGTCTGACTCCACCGATTCAAACGGCTGCGGACCCGCTACGAGATAAGCGCCGACCTCCACCTCGGTCTGCCCCAATTCGCCTGCGACCTCATCTGCTTGAGGCGGCTTCAAGCCTCGTTTCGAAATGATCAGTCACTGCTGCGCGAGAAAGGGGGGCTCGGGTGACCACTGATCACCCGAGCCCCCCTTCCGTCGCGCGCTTGCGATGTGGTCAGCGGAGGCTGTCGACGAAGTGCCGCCAGGCAGCAGCCCCGATGGTGAGGACGGGCCCGTCGGGGTTCTTGCTGTCGCGGACGGGTACGGCGCAGGGGAGGCCGTCGGTCACCTCGACGCAGTCGCCGCCGGTGTTTCCGCTGTAACTGGACTTGCGCCAGGCTGCGCCGCCGGTGACGGTGCACTCGACGCAGTCACCGCCGGTGCTTCCGCTGTAGCTGGACTTACGCCACCGCGCGTTCTTCAGGTCGGGACCGGTCTCCATAACGCTCCTCCATCACGCGGGTGATCAGTGCCGCCGAGTCCTCGACGGAGAGGGCTGCGGCCTGCAAGTGAGCGTAGCGGAGCGAGGCTTCCCTGACGGTGTCGGGGTTGGCGGTCATATGCCCGGAAACGATGTCCTCCGTGTAGACGATGTCGGGGTCGTCGTCGAAGCGCAGGAGGTTGAACGACCCGTCCAGGCTGGCGTGTTCACCGGCCGCGAAGGGCAGCACCTGAATTCGCATCCAGCGGTGGTCGGTGAAGTCCAACAACCGCTGGAGTTGCTTCCGCATGACCTCGCGGCCACCGATCGGCCGGTGTAACGCGGCTTCGTCGAGGACGGCCCAGGCGAGCGGGGGCCGTTCCCGCTCCAGGATGCGCTGGCGCTCCATCCTGGCCGCCACCAGGCTTTCGAGGTCGTCCGGCATGCCGGTGGCCAGTACGGCCCGCGCGTACTCCTCCGTCTGTAACAGTCCGTACACCAACTGCGCCTGGTACGTGGAGATATATGCGGCGCACGACTCCATCTCGGCGTACGGCTGGAACCAGGTCGGCAGTTGGCTGCGCAGGACCAGGCCGATCAGCCGCGAGAACACCCCGTCCGTACCGAGTGCCGCGTCCAGCCGCTCGGAGAAGTCGCGGGTGGGGATCTTCTTCGTCGTCTCGATCTGGCCGATCAGTGAGCCCGTGCAGAAGATGATGTCGCCGAGCTGGCCCTGCTTGAGGTTGCTGGCCTCTCTCTGGCGGCGGAGCTCCCAGCCGTAATAGTCCAACGGGGAAGCGCTGGGGTCGAGTGTCTGGATGTTGGCCACGGCGGGGCACCTCCGGCGTTCAACGCCTCGCGGCGTTCGTTTCCGTACGTAGCCGAGCGTAATCACGTCGCTGCACTCTGGTGACATGAGTCACGTAATTGATCCGCAGGCCGGTGACATTGAGGCGACCTACCGCGCCGACTTCGCGATGGGTGAGCACTCGGCCGGGCATCTGCGCCGCATCCTGCGGCTCTACCTCACCGGCTGGGGTCTCCTCGACGTGGCCGACGCGGCCGAGCTGGCGCTCACGGAACTGATCGCCAATGTCGTACGGCACGTCCCCGGCCGTCGCTGCCAGACGCTCATCTTCCTGCTCCCGGCAGGAGGCGTGCGCGTTGAGGTCGCGGACGGCTGTCCGGAACTGCCCCGCGTGGTCGCGGGCGATGCCCTCGACGACGGAGGGCGAGGGCTGATGCTCGTCGACGCCGTCACCGACCGCTGGGGCGCGGAACCGCGCCGCGACGGCTGTGGCAAGACGGTGTGGTTCGAGTGCCTGGCCACGAAGTCGGCGGACCGGCCGGGGGAGACGTGGCTCAGTGGCCGGAGCGGAGCTCCGCGAGTACCGCGTCCGTGAACGCCGGCCACGCCTCCACCGCCCACGGTCCGAAGGCCCGGTCGGTCAGCGCGACGCAGGCCGCACCCGCGACCGGGTCGATCCACAGGAACGTCCCGGACTGGCCGAAGTGCCCGAAGGTCGCCGGAGACGACGAAACGCCCGTCCAGTGCGGCGACTTGTGGTCCCGTATCTCGAAGCCGAGCCCCCAGTCGTTGGGGTTCTGGTGGCCGTAGCCCGGCAGCACACCCTTCAGGCCGGGGTGCACGACGGTCTGCGCGGCCAGCACCGTACGCGGGTCGAGCAGCCGCGGCGCCTGCACCTCCGCCGCGAACCGCACGAGATCGTCGACGGTCGAGACACCGTCCTTGGCGGGCGAGCCGTCCACCGTGGTCGCCGTCATCCCCAGCGGCTCCAGCACCGCCTGGCGCACATACTCCGGGAACGGGATGTCGGTGGCCTTGGCGATGTGGTCGCCGAGCACCTCGAAGCCCGCGTTGGAGTAGAGCCGCCGGGTGCCCGGAGCGGCCGTCACCCGGTGCTCGTCGAAGGCGAGCCCACTGGTGTGCGCGAGCAGATGCCGGACGGTGGAACCCTCGGGCCCGGCCGGCTCGTCGAGCTCGACCGCGCCCTCCTCGTACGCCACGAGCGCCGCATAGGCCGCGATCGGCTTGGTGACGGAGGCGAGCGGGAAACGGTGCGCGGTCGGGCCGTGCGTACCGACGACGGTGCCGTCCGCTCGCACGACGGCCGCTGCCGCGGTGGGGACGGGCCAGTTGTCGATCATCGCCAGGCTGTGCATGCGTACGAGCGTAACGGGCATCTCCGGCGCGCCGACGGCCGGTGAGGTCGAGCGACGGACAGCCGGTCTGCCTTCCGTCGGCAGCTACAGTAGCCGTTTTTTGGATCAACGGGCGGACCAAAGGAAGATGCCTGCGACGTGGAGTCCTGCCAGGTAGACAATCGCGGTCTTCTCGTAGCGGGTGGCAAGTCCCCGCCACCGCTTCAAGTGGTTGATGCAGCGTTCGACGGTTTTGCGTTGCCTATATGTCTCGCGGTCGAAGGCGGGTGTGGTCTGCACCCTGGCTGCCTCGGCGTAGGCGATGGCCTCGCTGGTCTGCTGGGACGGGATCACTGCCCTGATGCCGCGCTGGCGTAGGTGCTCGCGGATGGCGCGTGAGTAGTACGCCTTGTCCGCCAGGACCACGGACGGCCTGGTGCGGGGACGTCCGCGTCGGCGTGGGACGCGCAGACGGGTCATGACCTCGGTGAACGCTGGCGCGTCACCAGCTTGGCCGGTGGTGAGAAAGAACGCGAGGGGACGGCAGTTGCCGTCTGCGGCAAGGTGAATCTTCGTAGTCAGCCCGCCGCGGGACCGGCCGACGCGCGCGCGTGGCGCTGCGGCGCAAATCGGCGTGGTCCTTGACGAGTGCGGCGGCAACAGGACGCTCTTCGGCTGGAGCCCTGACGGCGGCTGAAGCGGTGCATCACTTTGGGGCGCCGCAATTGGCGGCCGAAGGTGAGCAATGGCAACCCCTGCAGCGAGGCGAACCTCAAAATGAGTAAGTAATACGGTGAGTGCCCCGACGTGCTCGGCTCCCTCGCCCAAGGGGCATTTCGATATCCCCGACGGGTGCACGACGACAGCTACGGCAGCTTTCTACGTTGCAAGAATACCCGGATGTGTACCAGTATGCGGCGCCTCTTCGCCTTGTGATGCAGCGCAAGATAACGGTCACGCAATGGTCAAAATGCTTTAAATCATCTTATTTGACTTCATGATTTCCATCATGAGGGATCGATTCCGGACACTTGCGACTTCCGGTTCGGACGATACGGGACTTAGGGGTGCTTTGCGGTGTGGATCTTTTGCGCACATTCGGCAACAGTTGGTAGATGCATGACTGGATTCCAGACAAGATCTCGGATCCGTGACCTCGGAACCCTGTGCGTGACATACATTCATTCCGGTGCCGGGAATGGACCGGTGCTTAGCCCCTCGGGGGCTTTCTGCACGGAATTCTGAATGCGTAAGAGAGCTGCAACCATAGGTGCCGTGCTGGCCGGCGCAACCCTGCTGTTCGGGGCAACACCCGCTTCGGCCGGTGAGACCGGCGCCGAGGCTCTGTCCTGCAAGACCAGTGCTGGCAGCACTGGTGGCTGGGCCGAGTGCACCGGATCCGGCAAGTGGCGCGCCAAGGCCGTGTGCGACTTCGAGTCGGACAAGTATTCGGAGCGTGTCGACCAGAAGAGCGGCACGGTCCGGGTCTATGTGCCGGACTGCACCTTCAACATCGAGAGGGTTGTCGTCGAGCTCCTCTGACGCTGCCTGAATGACCGCGCTGGGGCGTAGTGCAAGTACGCCCCAGCGCTATCTCTAGGATCGCACATGCCACTGATCGAAGTGAATGCCCTCCACCAGGGGTACAAGCGTAAACCAGTTGTTCGTGGGCTTGACCTCGAACTTGACGTCGGCGCCTTCGGCCTCCTTGGCCCCAACGGCGCGGGGAAGAGCACGCTCCTGCGGAGTCTGGCCACGATAAATCGGCCTACCTCGGGGAGTGTTCGCGTGTTCGGCCATGAGGTCACCACGGCGAAGCAGCTCCGGGCGGCCCGGCGCGAAATCGGGTTTCTTCCGCAGAGTTTCGCCTACCCCGCAGATTTCACAGTGACCGACTTCGTGAGGCATTGTGCGTGGTTGCGTGAGATCCCCCGGAATCGTATTCCGAAAGAGGCTGCGGAAGCGATCGAACGGGTAGAGCTTGGCGACCAGGCCGGCACGCCGCTACGGAGGCTCTCCGGTGGCATGTTGCGTCGAGCGGGCATTGCCCAGGCGATCGCCGGACGACCACGACTGGTAATCCTCGACGAGCCAACCACGGGGCTTGACCCGCACCAGAGAGTCAGGTTTAGGGAGCTCATCCGGGACCTGGCCCACGAGAGCTGCGTTCTGCTCAGCACCCACCTTGTCGAAGATGTCGCCCACACCTGCTCGCAGATCGGTGTTCTGTACGAGGGCACCCTGCGTTTCATGGGTGCGCCCGCCGAACTGGAAAGGTCGGCTACCGCCGACGCTCCCGGGGACACCCCATTGGAACGGGGCTACGCATCGGCCCTGAGTCGCCAGGCTCCACAGGGGGCCAGCACTCCATGACCGGGCTCTTTGTTGAACTCCGCCGCACTCCCATGCGTTGGGCGGCGCCGCCTTTGCTCATCGCCGCCGCTGCCATGGTTTTTTTCGTCGGCGCGGACTGGCGGGGCTCCTGGCCGGAGACCTCCGCCGCAGCCACCCGCGCAGCGATACCTCTGATGGTGGCCGCCGTCGGTATGGCGGCGCACCGGGCCTCTCAGATCCGCCGCAGCGGCTCGGACGTACTTCTCGCTGCGCGCCCCCTGTATCAGGTGGAACTGACACGTCTGACCGCTGACGCCGTATGGCTCGGCGCCGTATATCTCGTCTGTACTGCATTCACATGCATTGTCACGGTCGGGGCGCCCGGCCGGCCCTGGCCCGGGTACGCACTTTTCGGGCTCTCTGGAGTGGTATTCGCGCTGGCACTCGGATACTTCGTCGGGCAAGTGCTGCCCAGCCGTTTCACCGGAGCGATTGCGGCTGTCGGGGGGTTCATGCTCTTCAGTCTCGTGTTCAGCTCGCAGTCCTCCCCGCTCGCCAATGTCGTCTTCTACCACGCCATCGATGTGCGTCTGTCGGATACGCATCTGGCGTGGCGACTCGCGGTCACTGTGCTCGCTGTTGCGGCTATGTGCACCGTGAGTTCGCTGAAGAGCCGGGACCGGTCCATGAAAGGGGCGGCGAGTGCCGGCGGGCTCTTCTCCGTTGCCACGCTGATCTGCATCGCCGCCATGCCTGGTAACGACAGTGACCTCCTGGAGACCGTCAGGCGGAGAAACCTGTGTGCGCGCCAGGCGGGGGAGGCAGTGTGTGCGTGTGGCCCGAACACGCGAAACGACTCCCCGAGGCAGTCGACGCGGCGGAGAAAGTAGCTGCGGCTGCGAAGGGTGTTCTGCCCGCCCCGAAGCGCTACGCGGAACAGGGATTGGAACGGAACGGCTCGGGCGGCTTCACGCTGGACCACGGTCCAAAAGATCTCCTGCATACCGCTCTTCTGGAGCTGACATCCCCGCACAAGATCTGGTGCGAAGGTAAGACGGAGGCCGAGACGGAACGGAAGATGTACGCAGGACTCCAACTGGAGGGATGGCTGGAGGCGCGAGCCGCGGGCTCCCGCACCTTGCCCGCGTACGAGTACTCGGGGGACACGGGATGGCAGTCCGACGTACGTCGCGTCCTGAGCCTGCCAAGCGCTGATCAAGTAGCCCCGGCGAAGCAGTGGGCTCGTGAGATGCAGGCGCCATGCTGACCGGCGATCGTGGCTTCTCGCCACTGAGCAGCCACTTCCGATCGCACCACAGCGCGCGCTCCCTGGCTTTCATGGTGGGCTGCACCGCGGCGCTCATGTGGTGGGGCGGTCAGGCTGTCCTCTTTCCCAACGTGAGCGGGGACAGGCCCATCCCCGCATCAGGCGCTGCCTTCATGCCGTTGCTGCTGGCGATCGGAGTGCTCGTTTCGACCATCGACGGCATGGCCGACTTCTCGCAGGCCGCGGCCCTGCCTCGCCGTCGTGTGCTTGCGTGGCACCTGACCGTGGCGTTCGGAATCGCCGTGCTCCTGGCAGGTGTCGCACTCATCCTGTCCGGCGATCTGGATGCCCTCCCACTGGCCTTCAGGAATATGGTGGGTTTCACTGGCTTGGCTGCTGTCTCTGCTGCCCTGTTGGGTTTCAGGCTCTCTTGGCTGCTTCCCGTAGCGCAGACAGTCCCAGCCTTCCTTCTGGGTGCACCAGGGGCCAAGGGCACTAGGGCGCAGTGGTGGGAATGGCCACGGGCCGGCACCGAGAGCGGAACGTCGTGGGCGGTGGCGATGGGGCTGATGACAGTGGGAATCTTCCTTGTGCTCCTGCGGGCTGACCGCAGAAGCTGACGCGCTCTGAGTTGAGCGGTGGACCACCGCAGATCGGAGGTCCCGTCTCCGGACGCCCCTTCCATGTCACCGAGCAGCAGATCAACGATGTCGCGAAGAACCTCAGCGACACCATCGGCACCAACACCGAGCAGATCACCTCCGCCGGA
>NZ_JBEOVN010000153.1:0-18144 GCF_040295565.1 Streptomyces sp. NPDC002785
GGCCCAGCATCAGCGAGTACAGCGGCAGGATCGTGGTGTTGCGCCGGATCACATTGCGGCGACGCTCTCCAGTCGCAGCCGCATAACGACCTCCCGTGGGGGAGGTCGTAAACCCGACAGCGGCCGTCAGGTATTGCTCGGCGTTTCCACAGCGGTGTGCTTCTTGCGGTTGCGGACCTCACGGACCAGCGAGATCGCCACGACCACGGCCGCGACCAGCAGCGAGAGCAGCACCTGCTCGCGTCCGCCGTCGTCGGTGAGCATGTAGACGAGGACGAACGAGATCATCGCGATGGTCGCCCAGGTGAGGTACGGGAAGAGCCACATCCGTACGACCAGCTTCTCCGGCTGCTCGCGCAGGATCATGCCCCGCATCCGCAGCTGCGTGAAGCAGATGACCAGCCAGACGAACAGGGCGACCGCACCGGAGGAGTTCAGCAGGAACTGGAAGACGGTGTCGGGCCACTGGTAGTTGAAGAACACGGCGACGAAGCCGAAGACGACGGAGGACAGGATGGCTGCCTGCGGCACGCCCCGCTTGTTCACCCGGGCGAATGCCTTCGGCGCGTCCCCGCGGCCGCCGAGCGAGAAGGCCATCCGCGAGGCGGTGTAGAGGCCGGAGTTGAGGCAGGACAGCACGGCGGTGAGGACGATGACGTTCATCACCTGCCCCGCGTGCGGAATGCCGATGGAGTTGAGGGCGGCGACATAGCTGCCGTCCTTCACGATCGACGCGTCGTTCCACGGCAGCAGGGTGAGCACGACGAAGATCGAGCCGAGGTAGAAGACGGCGATCCGCCAGATCACACTGTTGGTGGCCTTCTGGACGGCGCGCTGCGGGTTCTCGGACTCGCCGGCGGCCAGCGTGACGATCTCGCTGCCCATGAAGGAGAAGACGACCATCAGCACACCGGTGAGGATGGCGCCCGGCCCCTTGGGGAAGAACCCGCCGGTGTCGGTGAGATGCGCAAGCCCCGAGCCGGGGTTGTCCGAGCCGGGCAGCACCCCGAAGACGGCGAGCAGTCCGACGACGACGAACGCGGCGATCGCCACGACCTTGATCCCGGCGAACCAGAACTCGAACTCGCCGTACGAACCGACCGAGACCAGGTTCGTCGCGGTCAGTACGACCATCACGATCAGCGCCCACGCCCACTGCGGGACGCCCGGCACCCAGCCCTCCAGGATCTTGGCACCTGCCGTGGCTTCGACGGCGAGCACCACGACCCAGAAGAACCAGTACAGCCAGCCGATCGAGAAGCCGGCCCAGCGGCCCAGCGCCTGGTCGGCGTAGGCGGAGAAGGAGCCCGAACTGGGGCGGGCCGCGGCCATCTCGCCGAGCATCCGCATCACGAAGACGACCATCAGGCCGACCAGGGCGTACGACAGGAGGATGGCCGGTCCCGCGGCGGCTATACCGGCGCCGGAGCCCACGAAGAGGCCCGCGCCGATCACACCGCCGATGGCGATCATCGAGAGATGGCGGTTCTTGAGACCGGCCTGGAGACCGTTGGAGGAGCCCGGTGCGTCCGGTCCGTTCGACCGGTCCGGCTTGCCGGGCTGCTGCTGCGACCCGGCCAGAGTCGTCTGCGATGTCATGGATCGAATCCTTACGTTTTCGGATCGCTCGCTGAGTGCCCGACCGCCGCAGCGGGATGCAACAGCGAGCGATGCATTGAAACTCGCCGAACCGCATAAACGGAAGCCCCTATTCCGAATCATTGGCCGGATCGTTGCCGGAGTGGCGTTGCACACAGGGCCCGCACATGGAGCCCACGCCGAGGTTCCGCCGCCGGTCCGGCCGATCCGGGCGGACCCGGCCGGAGGGGGCCCCGACCCCGATTGCTGCTACCCGGCCACGCTCGTGCCACACTCGGAACATGCGCGTGTACCTCGGCTCGGACCATGCCGGCTATGAACTCAAGAACCACCTCGTCGAGTGGCTCACGGCCCAGGGCCACGAGGCCGTCGACTGCGGCCCCCACATCTACGACGCCCAGGACGACTACCCGCCGTTCTGCCTGCGTGCCGCCGAGAGGACGGCCGCGGACCCGGACAGCCTCGGCATCGTGATCGGCGGCTCCGGCAACGGCGAGCAGATCGCCGCCAACAAGGTCAAGGGCGTGCGCGCCGCACTCGCCTGGAGCGAGCAGACCGCGGCACTGGGCCGCGAGCACAACAACGCCAATGTGGTCGCCATCGGTGGCCGGATGCACTCGGTGGAGGAGTCCACCAAGTTCGTCGAGATCTTCCTCGCCACCCCGTACTCGGGTGAGGAACGTCACACTCGTCGTATCGAGATGCTGACGGCGTACGAGACGACCGGCGAGCTCCCCCCGATCCCGGCCCACCACCCGCAGCAGGGCTGACCGGTCTCCACTCCTGTGCCGCCGGTACGCCCGGCGGCACAGTCATTTCCCCCCCGTGCCACCACGTCCCCGCGTCATCGCGTTCCCACGTCACCGAGGAGAGTCGCCGTCGTGCCCGAGGGACACACGATCCACCGCCTCGCGGCGGACCACCGGGACAGGTTCGCCGGGCGGCCGGCGCGGGTGAGCAGCCCGCAGGGCAAGTTCTCCGACAGCGCCGCGCTGCTCGACGGCCGCACGTTCACCGGCGTCGACGCCCACGGCAAGCACCTCTTCCTCGGTTTCGAGGACGCCGGCTGGGTCCACATCCACCTGGGCCTCTTCGGCAAGCTCGGCTTCGGTACGGCCCCGGCCCCGCCGCCCACCGAAACGGTTCGGCTGCGCCTGGTGAACGACGAGCACCACGCGGATCTGCGCGGCCCCACCACGTGCGCGCTGATCACCGACCCCGAGAAGCGCGCGATACACGACCGCCTCGGACCGGACCCGTTGCGGACCGACGAGGACGGCGAGCGGGCCTGGCGGCGGATCTCCCGCAGCCGCATCACCGTCGCGGCCCTGCTGATGGACCAGAAGGTCATCGCGGGGGTCGGCAACGTGTACCGCGCGGAGGTGCTGTTCCGGCACGGGATCGACCCGTACCGCCTGGGCAAGGACCTCACGCGTGCGGAGTGGGACGCGGTCTGGGCCGACCTGATGGTGCTGATGCGCGAGGGTGTGCGGAACAACCGGATCGACACGGTCCGCCCCGAGCACATGCCGGAGGCGATGGGGCGTCCGCCGCGCGTCGACGACCACGGCGGCGAGGTGTACGTGTACCGCAGGGCCCGGCAGGCCTGCCACATCTGCGGCGGCGAGATCCGCACCGCCGATCTCGCCGCCCGCAACCTCTTCTGGTGCCCGGGCTGCCAGCGCGCCTAGACCGACCGGCGCCTCCGGTCGGCCACCGCGCGCCTAGAACCCCCGGGGCAGCCACGGCGCCGCGTCCGACGAGAACGCCAGCGACGCCTCCGCCACCGCGCCCGCCCGCAGTTCCCGTACCCGCCCGGCCAGGGCCAACGTGCTCAGCGACTCGCCGCCCAGATACGCCGAGCCCAACTCCCGTACCGAAAGCGCAAGATCGGCCGCATCATCGGTCCGTCGGCAGGACGCCACCCCCTTCGCGTCACCCGTGAGCCGCCAACGCCCCGCATTCCAGGGGCAGAACGCGTCCTCGACCTCGAACACCACATCCACCGGCGCCCGATACGCCCGCGCCTCCAGTGCCGCACCCAGCTCCACCAGCCGTACGTGGAGCGAATCCCGGACCCGGATGTTGCACCGCCGCACGTCCGACACCAGGTGCAGCACCGCATCGTCGACCGGCCGGTTCCGCGCCTCGACCGTCGACGTCAGGTCGATCTCGAAGACGAACCGCCACAATGCCGCATACGCCGCCGGGTCCAGCGCGGCCAGATCACCTACCCTGACCTTGCCCTTCGGGCCGGCCGGCTCCCAGTCCGGGTTGATGTGATACGTCACATAGCCGACGATCTCCCCGTCCCGCTCCGCCAGCACGCACTGCTGTGCCGAGCCGCCCTCCCGGGAACTCACCGGGTCGACCATCGGCTTCCGCTCCCAGCCGGGCCCATGGGTCGGTGTGCCGGGACGTCCTGCCACCAGCTGCTCGTACACGCCCTCGCACGCGGCCATCGCCTCGTCCGGCTTCGCATGACGCAGGCACACCTCGTCCGTGCCCTCCGGCACCGTCAGCCGCACCCGGTCCGTGTCGATCGTCAGGGACATCTGCCGCGAGGCCGCGCCGTATCCGAACCGGCCGTAGATCGCCGGTTCCGATGCCGTCAGCACGGCGATCGGCTCACCCAGCGCCCGGACGTCGTCGAGCTGCCGACGCATCATCGAGGTCAGCAACCCGCGCCTGCGGTGGGTGGACGCGACACTCACCATCGTGACCCCGGCGGCAGGCACCAGCGCCCCGCCCGGCACGGCGACCTTGAAGCTGAACGCCCCGGCGGTGGCGACGACATCGGTGCCGTCCCAGATTCCGATCGACCGCTCGTGCTCGGTCAGCTGCTCGTCCAGTTCGCGCTGCTCGGGGGGCTCTGCGACTCCACCGAATGCGAGCTCCAGACATTCGAACCATTCGTTCCATTCGGACGGCTGCAGCACGCGAAGATCAGTAGTCATGGGCCATGCCTATCAGGGGTGCGGCAGCCGGTCGACCCGATTTCGAACACATTGTCACGGGGTCCCCCTGCACCGGAGGCGGTCGGGTAGATAGGGTCCCCGCAATGGCCCGTCGCGCAGGAGCAGACTCGTACCCGGCCCGATTGCGGAAATCGGCGCACCGGGCACGCATCGCGCTGCGCAAATCCGGTGTCGACTACTTCCGCGGCGACGGATCGGACTGGATCGCGCTGGTCGGTCTGCTGCTGACCGTTCCGGCCATCACCTGGGCCACACTGCTGAACCCGATGTGGTGCTCACCGGCCGCGCTCGTCCTGCCGATCGTCGCGGGCGGTCTGCTGCTGCGGCCCGCGAGCCTGCTGGGTCTGTACGCGACCGCCGCCACCGCCCTGATCGTGGAGTCGCTCGGACTGGGCTCGTTCGAGGACGGTCCGGCCCGGGTGACACCCGGCATCGTCCTGGTGGTCGCGGCCTGCGGCTTCTTCGGGCTGATCCTCGCCCAGTTCCGGGCCAGGGTCGGTGTGCCGTGGCGACGCGGCGGCACCATGCTCTTCGACCTGCGCGAACGCATCAGGGTGCAGAGCGCACTGCCCCGGCTGCCGCAGGGCTGGCACCGCGAGATGTCGCTGCGCCCGGCGGGTGGACAGTCCTTCTCCGGTGACTTCGTCGTCGCCGCCCGTACCAACGGCGGGCGGACGATGGAGGCCGTACTCACCGATGTCTCCGGCAAGGGCATGGACGCGGGTTCCCGCGCCCTGCTGCTGTCCGGAGCCTTCGGCGGCCTCCTCGGCTCGCTGCCCCCGCACGCCTTCCTGACGGCGGCCAACGGCTATCTGCTGCGCCAGGACTGGGACGAGGGTTTCGCCACCTCGATCCATCTGGTCCTGGACCTCGAATCGGGCGACTACGAACTCTTCTCGGCGGGTCACCCGCCGGCCCTGCAGCTGCACTCGGGCAGCGGCCAGTGGGAGGAGAAGGCCGCGGAGGGCCCGTTGCTCGGGGTGTACGACGGGGCGCAGTTCGACGCAGTGAAGGGCTCGCTGGCTCCCGGCGACGTGCTGATGCTGTTCACGGACGGCCTGGTGGAGGCGTCCGACCGCGATATCGCGGAGGGCATCGACCGGCTGACCGGTGAGGCCGACCGCTATGTCACCACCGGTTTCGAGGGCGCGGCCTGGCATCTGATCGAGGCATGCGCCAAGGACGTCAACGACGACCGGGCGCTGCTGCTGTTGTCACGCAGATCCTGAACCATATAAAAACGGCCCGAAACGGGCGTATGTCAACGGGAAATGACCCTTCACCGGAACGTGGGCGTCGGCATGTCCGGGTACGAGGCGGGCCCCCTACCCGGACATGCCGGCCGTCGCCTCAGGCCGGGACCGAGACCTGTCCGGCGTCGCTGCCGCTGTCACTGCCCTCACCCCGGCCCCGCCCGCCCGGCAGGACGCGGGCCAGCCAGTGCGACCTTCCGGCGGCCAGCGGTGCGAGGACCGCGAGGACGAGTACGTATCCGGCGATGAACGGCGGGAGCCACTCGTCCAGCCCCGCGCCGGCGGCCATCGTGGCGAGGATCAGTGCGAATTCGCCGCGGGCCGTCAGGGTGGTGGAGATGTTCGCCGCGGCCTGCGGGCCGAAGCCGTAGACCCGTGCGGAGACCATGCCGGAGAGGATGTTCATCGCCGCGGTCAGCGCGACGGCGGCCAGCACTGGCCACATCACGCCCGGCAGATCGCCGGGGTTGATGGAGAGCCCGAAGGCGAAGAAGAAGATCGCCCCGAAGGCATCGCGCAGCGGATGGACCAGCTTGAGGATGCGCCCGCCCGACGTCGTGCTGCCGAGCATCAGGCCCACCATGAAGGCGCCGATCGCGTCCGCGACCCCGAACCACTCGGAGACCCCCGCCACGAACACGGCGGCGCCGAGGAAGGAGCGGGGTGCCCCCCGCAGCGGCCCCCGAGGTCTGCCTGCCCCCGGAAGCACCTGGGGTTTGCCCCACCCTCGATCCGCCAGCAGCCGCCATGGTCCGGACCCGCCCTTGATCCGTACGTTCGGGTCACGGTCGAAGAAGCGGCCGACGAGTAACGGAAGGCGGACATCATGGGGCTGCGAGGCACCAGGCAGCGCGCGCAGGACAGGCAGTACACGGCGGACACCCACCACGGGTCCGGGCCCTCGGACCTCGCGGTCGAACTGCGCGGCGTCCGCAGGCAGTACGGCCGCGGCCACTTTGCCGTCCACGCGCTGCGGGGCATCGACCTCGCCCTCCCGCGCTCCAGTTTCACCGCGGTCATGGGGCCCTCCGGCTCCGGGAAGTCGACCTTCCTGCAGTGCGCGGCCGGACTCGACCGCCCCACCGAGGGCTCCGTACGCCTCGGCGGCACCGAGATCACCGGCATGAGCGAGAACCGGCTCACCGAACTGCGCCGCACCCGCATCGGCTTCGTCTTCCAGGCCTTCAACCTGCTCCCGTCCCTCACGGTCGAGCAGAACGTAGTCCTGCCCATGCGCCTGGCCGGACAGCGCACCGGCTCCGCCCGCAGCCGCCGGGAAGCCGCCGAGATGCTCACCCGGGTCGGCCTCGGCGACAAGGGCGCGCGCCGCCCCGGCCAGCTCTCTGGTGGCCAGCAGCAGCGCGTCGCCGTCGCCCGCGCCCTGGTCACCCGCCCCGATGTGGTCTTCGCCGACGAACCGACCGGCGCCCTCGACACCACCACCGCCGCCGAGATCCTCGCCCTGCTCCGGAGCGCGGTGGACACTCTCGGCGCCACCGTCGTCATGGTCACCCACGACCCGGCGGCCGCCGCCTACGCCGACCAGGTGCTCTTCCTCGCCGACGGCGCGATCGCGGACAGCGTGCCGCGCGCCGACGCCGCACAGATCGCCGCCCGGATGACCGCGCTGACCGCCCGGACCGCCCCCGCGCACGCAGGAGCAGCAGCCTGATGTTCATCCCGCACGTCCCCAACGGTCTCGCCCGCGCGGCCGTTCGCTTCAAGCCCTCGTCGTTCGTCGGGACCTTCGTCGCGCTCCTGCTGGCCGCGGCGATCGTCTCCGCCTGCGGCATCCTGCTGGAGACCGGTCTGCGTGCCTCGGTACCCGCGGACCGCTACGCGAAGGCCCCCGTGGTGGTCGCCGCCGACCAGCAAATCCACATGATCGTCGGCAGAGGCGACGGCGAGTACGACGCCGGCGCACCCGTGCCGGACACCGCGCGCCTCCCCGAATCCCTCGTAGGCAGGGCCGCCTCGGCCCCGGGCGCGGCAGCCGCGATCGGGGACGTCACCTACTCCGTACGACAGGACAGCACCCCCCTCACCGCACACGGCTGGGGCTCCGCCGCCCTCACCGGTACGCGGCTGCTCACCGGCGACGCGCCCAAGGCCGGCGAAGTCGTCGTCCCCGCCGGCACCAAGGGCCGGATCGGCGAGAAGATCACCCTCGACACACCCGCGGGCGTACGGGAGTTCCGCGTCGCGGGCACCACCGCCACCGAGGCCACCGTCTGGCTCGCCGACCGGCAGGCCGTACAACTCTCCGGCCACCCCGGCCGGGTCGACGCCATCGCCGTGCTCGCCGACCGCGGCACCCCCGACGACACCCTCGCCGACCAGGTGCACAAGGCCGTCGGCCACACCGCCGCAGCCAAGATCCACACCGGCGACAACCGGGGCGCCGTCGAGAACTCGGCTCTCGCGGGGGCCAAGGAACTCCTCACCGGCCTCGGCGGCTCCTTCGGCGGCGTCGCCACCATGGTCGCCGTCTTTACCAGCGCCGGTACGGTCGCCCTCTCCATCGGCCAGCGCAGCCGCGAGTTCGCCCTGCTCCGCGCCATCGGCGCCACCCCGCGCCAGCTGCGCCGCTCCATCGCCACCGAAGCGCTGCTCGTCGCCCCGCTCGCCGGAGCGCTCGGATGCCTGCCCGGAATCGCCCTGGCCCGTTGGTGGTTCGGGCAGCTCCAGGACAAGGGAGCCATCCCCGAAGCCGTCGGCCTGCAGATCTCCTGGCTGCCCCTGACCATCGCCACCGCCGCCACCATGGTCACCGCGCTGAGCGCCGGCTACCTGGCCGCGCGCCGCCCCGCGAAGATGAAGCCGGGTCTCGCCCTCGCCCAGACCGCCGTGGAAGGCGCTCCGTTCGGCTGGATCCGCACCCCGCTCGGCGTCGCCGCCCTCATCGGAGGCGGAGTGTTCGCGAGCATCGCCGGCTCCACGACCGGGGACGACGCGGCGAACGCCGCCCTCGGCGTCGTCATGCTCTTCATGCTCGCGGTCGGCCTGCTCGGCCCGCTGATCGCCCGGATCTGCGCCGCCGTCATCGGCCTGCCGCTGCGCGTCGCCGGCGCGTCGGGCTCGCTGGCCGCCGCCAACTCCCGTACGAACTCCCGCCGACTGGCCTCCGCGATCACCCCGATCGTGCTGGCCATGGCCTTCTCGTCGACACTCGTCTTCATGCACACCAGCCAGGAGCGGGTGACCGCACACCAGCAGCGCGACGCCGTCATCGCCGACCACATCGTCTCCGCCCCCGCGGGACTCGCCTCCGACGCCACCGACCGCGCCGCGGCCACCCCCGGGGTCTCCACCGCCGTCGGTCTGCTCCGCAGCTCGGTCCTGGTACCCATCGAATCGGCCGGCGACCTGTCGCTGCGGAGCGCCTCCACGCAGGGCGTCATCGGCTCCGGGGGAGACCTCGCCAAGGTCCAGGATCTCGACGTCCGTACCGGATCGCTCGCCGGCCTGCGCCCCGGCACCGTCGCCGTCGACACCACGCTCGCCCATTCGGCGAAGGTCAGCACCGGCGACCGGCTCGCCCTGCGCCTCCCGGACGGCACCAAGGCGTCCCCGAAGATCGTCGCCGTCTACGGGCGCGGCCTGGGCACCAGCCTCGTCACGCTGCCCGCCGCCGACCTGAAAGCCCATGTCGCCTCGCCGTACGCCTCCGACGTCCTGGTACGGGCCACCCCCACCGCCGCACAGAAGCTCACCGCACTCGGCACCGTCACCGACCCCTCCGGCTACGCCGCGGCACAGGACAAGGACCGCGAGCTCAACGCCTGGGCCAACACCATCATGGCCGCTGTACTCGGCGGATTCGCCGCCGTTGCCGCGGTCAACACCCTGGTGATGACCGTCCTCGACCGCCGCAGCGAACTGACCATGCTCCGCCTCATCGGCTCCACCCGCCGCCAGGTCATGGGCATGATCCGCTGGGAGGCGCTGCTCGTCACGTCGGCCGGGGCCGTGCTCGGCACCGCCATCGCACTGGCCACACTCGTCCCGATGATGAAGGGGCTGACGGGCGAATCGCCGTACATCCCGCCGATGTTGTACGGATCGTTCGTCGCCGCGATCGTCGGGCTCGGCCTCGCCGCCGCAATGATCCCGGCCCGCGCGACCCTGCGCAGCACGGCCGCCCGTCCGTAGAGTCGGGCCATGCCCACGCCACGTACGCATCTGACCCTGGCCGAAGTCGAGGCGATCGCCCGCAAGGCCCACGCCGAGCAGCGGGACAAGGCGGGACGCCCGTACACCGAACACCTCGCCGCTGTCGCGCAGGGCGTACGTATCAGGGGCGGCAGCGACGAACAGATCGCCGCGGCCTGGCTGCACGACGCCGTCGAGGACGACGCGCTGTCGGAAGAATGGCTGGCCGATGCCGCGCTGTCTCAGCAGGTCAAGGACATGGTCCTCGCCGTCACCAAACGTGACGGCGAGGACCTCGGTTCGTACACCCGGCGCATCCTCGATACCCCGGGCGCCCTGCTGATCAAGGAGTCCGACCTGGCACACAACGCCGACCCGGCCCGCCTCGCCGTGCTGGAACCGGCGACCCGTACCCGACTGGCCGAGAAGTATGCGCAGGTACGGGGGCTGCTCGGGCTCACCCCAGGTGAATCGCCCGTCGAGCAATCGGTTCAAGCCAACACGGCGAAGGACTGATCCACTCGGGTCAGCGTCTGGACGCGGCGCGTCGGAACGCCCAGTTCATGTCCGGCTCGGTCACCGGGCGCAGCACCCGCCGTACCGGCGGTGTACACATCAGCGTCACCGCACCGGCCGCGACCAGTGAGACAAGGACCAGGCCACCGGGCGCCGAGAGCCACGCGTAGGTGTCGAACACCCCGGCGTATCCGGCGCCCTTGACCAGAAATCCGTGCAGCAGATAGCCGCAGATCGTTCCGGCGCCGAGCGCGGTGAACCACATGTGGCGGCGCGGCACCCAGGACAGGAACCCGATGGTGAGCAGCAGCGCGCAGCCAAACATCGCCAGTGTCATCACGGCACCGGACCACCACGGGGCGCCCATCTCCTGCGCGCTGTTGCTGCGGTAGAACCAGCCCAGCTGCATCCGCGGCGCCGCCCAGTACGCGAACGCCAGGGCCCCGGCGAACAGCGGGAGCGCGAGCATCCGCACCTCGCGCCGGCGCACCAGCTGGAAGTGCTCGGGCTTCAGCCGGAGTCCCAGCACGAAGAACGGCAGGAACTGCAGAACGCGCTGGAGATCGAGATCGTCGCCGATCGTCGGGGAGAAAGAGGCGAGCATGGCAATGGCGAGCGCCACGGGCAGTGGATGGCGCAGTGCCTGCCACAGCGGTGTGGTGAGCCGCCAGATGAACAGCGCGACCAGGAACCAGGTGAGATACCAGGGGTCGATCAGGCTGATCGGCTGATCGGGCGAGTCGTCCGCGTACCGCTTGAACAGCGAATACGCCGTCTCGAACACCACATAGGGCACGGCGACGCCGGTGACCAGGCGTTTCACCTTGGCAGCGGACATGTCGAACGAGCGGGAGAAATAGCCGGAGACGATGATGAACGCCGGCATGTGAAAGGTGTACGCCACCATGTACAGCGCACGGGCGGTCCGGCTGCCGTCCATCACCGGTTCCCACGAGTGCGCCACCGCGACGAGCACGATGGCCAGATATTTGACGTTGTCGAAGTAGGCGTCACGCTTCTTCGTCGGCGCAGCCGCCGGAGGCTTGTTCCTGACCGGCTCGGGGGGCGCCGGAGTGGCAGTCTTCGTCCCTTGGCGTCTGGGCTCCGACTCCCGGGTCGCTGATGGGAGCGGGGCCCTCTGAAATACGTTCGGAGCGTGGAACATCTAAAGCACCTTAGATGCCACGATTGCAATTCGTAAAACCGCCCACGGATATTGCGTGACCGCGTCCAATCAAAAGCGAAACCGCCAAAAACCGCCCACTATGCCCGGCTTCATCCCCCTTAAATGGGGCATATCGCCAGGCGATTAAGAGAGGAGGTGAATTTCGTCGCACTCAAGCCTTGGAATTGCATGTGAATGAAGTGTGCGGATATGGGAACCGTCGCGGCCGCAAGGCGTTGTGATTATTTGATTCACAGTTCACTCACAGGCGCGCGGAGCCTCGGCGTGGCCTGCGCCACCCCTCGTGCGGCCGCGCGCCCCCGGGCGCACGCGGGGCGCAAGGATGGCGCGATCCCGTCCGTTCGATCCGTCACCTGGCAGCGACCACGGGAGAGTTGGTGGCACGATGGACACGACGGGGGAGTGCTGGGCCGCACACCTCCGGGCCGGCAAGGCGGACCGACCAAGGGTGTGATCAGTTGTGGCCATTTCGCTGTCTGTGGTGCTTATGTTGGCGATCATCCTGGTGGTCCTGATCCGAGGCGGCTCCATCAAGGCCGGACCGGCGATCGTCGCGGTGCTCTTCGGCTTCTTCCTGGCATCGACCGGCATGGCGCCGTCGATCCAAAGGTTCATGAACTCGATAGCGGAGACCATCAACCAGATCAGCTTCTGAGCCGGCTGCACAGGAGCCCGCGCCCCGGCGCGTGAGGCCCGGCAGAACGCGGGCAGAACGGAGCGGGCGACGGGAATCGAACCCGCGTGGCTGGTTCGGAAGACCCCGTACGGGGATCTCTCCTGAGCTGTGGGGATGCCGGCCTGGGCACGCGTCACGTTCTGCCTGTGCTTCCCTGTGATTCCCCGCTCGTATCCGACCCATCGGGCACGCGAGGGGCACGTTCTGCAACCATGCCTGGATGCGGCTTGGCCGTAACGTGATCAGTGTGGGGGCACCGTGTCGGCGTTGGGCTTCTTCTTCGTCATCCTGCCGTGCCTGGCCATCGTAAGTTTCACCTGCTTCGCCGCCTGCCGCACCCAACGACACAAGGCGTTCAAGGCCCTGGCGTATCTGTGCCTGTCCGTTGGCCTCATCTGCGGGCTGACTCCAGTAGGAGTCGTAAGTGGTGGTGTGGGCTTGGCCACCTCGCACCCCGCGGGCAAGAAACGTTCCTTCGGTCGGGTGCGGAAGCTGCCCTCCAGCCGATATCAGGCCCGGTACCTCGGAGCCGACGGCATCGACCGGCCTGCACCGGAGACCTTCCGGACCAAGCGCGACGAGAATGGGCCACATTACGGCCCGTGCCGCGTTGACCCACCAGCATGCGACCGCCGAACGTGAGCGGCTGATCGGCGACGCCGTGAGTGCGGCCGTCGAGCAGGCCCGGAAGCAGGATCCAGATCCGAACGGGCACGTAGGGCCGAACGGAGATCGGCAACGAGCAAGGGCCAGGTTGGAGGATGATCCTCCGACCTGGCCCTGAGCTGTTGGAGCGGGCGACGGGAATCGAACCCGCGTAGCTAGTTTGGAAGACTAGGGCTCTACCATTGAGCTACGCCCGCAAGCGCTGCATCGCAGGTCCGGGGACCGGCGGCAACGAGAAGCATCGTAGCGGGTCGCGGGGGCTGCTCGCACACCCGATTGCGGTCACCCGGTGTCGCGTTCGGTGCCGCTCGCGTAAAGCGGCAGATGCACTGCCCGTCTGCATGTACCCTACGTGTCGCACCGACGGGGTGTGGCGCAGCTTGGTAGCGCGTCCGCTTTGGGAGCGGAAGGTCGTCGGTTCGAATCCGGCCACCCCGACCATCGGCAAGAGCGCATTGTGGGAGTCCGTCTCCTTGCCGTTACTATGCAAAATGCGTGCCCGTGTGTCTGATGTACCGGGCTCGGTCCGCGAAGCCGCCTTCCGTGCGGCGGAGCAGAACCCCAAGAAGTCAGCCACAAGGAGACCGAACCGTGAAGAGCGCCGTGGAGACCCTGAACCCGACCCGGGTTCGGCTCACTGTCGAGGTGCCCTTCGAGGAGCTCAAGGACAGCCTCGACGCGGCGTACAAGAAGATCAACCAGCAGGTCACGGTGAAGGGCTTCCGCAAGGGCAAGATCCCCGCCCGGGTCATCGACCAGCGGTTCGGCCGCGGTGCGGTGCTGGAGGAGGCCGTCAACGACGCCCTCCCGAAGTTCTACACCGAGGCTGTCAACGAGGGCGAGCTCAACGTCCTCGGTCAGCCCGAGGTCGACATCACCGAGCTGAAGGACGGCGAGCTGCTGGCCTTCACTGCAGAGGTTGACGTACGCCCCGAGATCGAGATTCCGGACTACTCCGGCATCGAGGTCACCGTCGACGCCCTCGAGGTCAGCGACGAGGACGTCGAGAAGGCCGTGGAGCAGCTCCGCGAGCGCTTCGCCTCCACCAACCCGGTCGAGCGCGCCGCCGCCGAGGGCGACGTCGTGACGATCGACCTGCAGGCCAAGGTCGACGGCGAGGTCCTGGAGGACGGCGTGGCCGAGGGTGTCTCGTACACCATCGGTTCCGGCGAGCTCCTCGACGGCATCGACGCCGCAGTCACCGGCCTGGAGGCGGGTGGCGAGGCCACCTTCACCTCCGAGCTGAAGGGCGGCTCGGCCGAGGGCAAGGAGGCCGAGGTCACCGTCAAGGTCACCGCCGTCGCCGCCCGTGAACTCCCCGAGCTGGACGACGAGTTCGCCCAGATGGCGAGCGAGTTCGACACCCTCGGCGAGCTGAGGACGGACAGCCGCAAGCGCCTCGAGAACACCAAGCAGTACGACCAGGCCACCCAGGCCCAGGAGCGCGTCCTCGACGAGCTGCTGAAGCTGGCCGAGGTCCCGATCCCGGAGAAGCTGCTCGCGGACGAGGTCCAGACCCGCAAGCACAACCTGGAGCACCACCAGCTCGGTCAGATGGGTCTGACCCTCGACAAGTACCTGGAGATCCAGGGCAAGACGGTCGAGGAGTTCGAGGCCGAGACCTCCGAGCAGGCGATCAAGGGCATCAAGACCCAGTTCATCCTGGACGAGATCGTCAACAAGGAGAAGCTGAACGTCAACCAGGAGGAGCTCACCGAGCACCTCATGCGGCGCGCTGCTTCTTCCGGCATGAGCCCCGACCAGTTCGCCCAGGCCGTCGTCGAGGGCGGCCAGGTGCCGATGCTCGTCGGCGAGGTCGCCCGCGGCAAGGCGCTGGCCGTGGTCGTCGAGGCCGCCAAGGTCGTCGACACCAACGGTGAGGTCGTCGAGCTGGAGGACGACGAGGAGGCCATCGAGACGGTCGAGGCCGCCGATGGCGCCGCCGAGGCCGTTGCCGAGGTCACCGAGGAGAAGAACGAGGCCTGAGCCTCGCGCTGAACCCGTACGACGGGCTCCGGACGCTGCGCGTTCGGAGCCCGTCGTCGTATGGCGTACGGTGCCCCACAACCCCTGTGCGGACTGCGGAGCTTGCGCTCCCAGCGAACAGTTGCGGAAGCGGGATGGCGTTGTCCTACCTGCGCGTTAGGGTCCATGAATAGGAAGGGCAGGGGAGTCCCCGCCCACCCGGTACGAAGACGCTGAGACGGCCGGAGCCGTCAGAGACGAGCAGGTGGATACGTGACGAATCTGATGCCCTACGCCGCCGGAGAGCCGTCCCTCGGTGGAGGCCTCGGTGACCAGGTCTACAGCCGACTGCTCGGCGAGCGCATCATCTTCCTCGGTCAGCAGGTGGACGATGAGATCGCCAACAAGATCACGGCGCAGCTGCTTCTCCTTGCCGCAGAGCCGGACAAGGACATCTACCTTTACATCAACAGCCCCGGCGGTTCGGTGACGGCCGGCATGGCGGTCTACGACACCATGCAGTACATCCCGAACGACGTGGTCACCATCGGTATGGGCATGGCGGCCTCGATGGGCCAGTTCCTGCTCACCGGCGGCACCGCGGGCAAGCGCTTCGCGCTCCCGAACACCGACATCCTCATGCACCAGGGTTCGGCCGGCATCGGCGGTACGGCTTCGGACATCAAGATCCAGGCCCAGTACCTGCTGCGCACCAAGCAGCGGATGGCGGAGATCACCGCCCACCACTCCGGCCAGACGGTCGAGACGATCATCCGCGACGGCGACCGCGACCGCTGGTACACCGCGGAGGAGGCCAAGGAATACGGCCTCATCGACGAGATCATCACGATCGCATCGGGCGTTCCGGGCGGCGGCGGCACCGGCGCCTGATCCGGTACCCACCGGATTCCGGCTCCACCGCCCCGCGCACCTCTCGTACGCCGAGACACCCAGCCACAGAACGCCACCAGGATGGTGAACACCCACATGAACAACTTCCCCGGCGCCTCCGCGAGCGGCCTCTACACCGGCCCGCAGGTGGACAACCGCTACATCGTGCCGCGCTTCGTGGAGCGCACCTCGCAGGGCGTGCGTGAGTACGACCCGTACGCGAAGCTCTTCGAGGAGCGCGTGATCTTCCTCGGCGTGCAGATCGACGATGCCTCGGCCAACGACGTCATGGCGCAGCTGCTGTGCCTGGAGTCGATGGACCCGGACCGGGACATCTCGATCTACATCAACAGCCCCGGCGGCTCGTTCACCGCGCTCACCGCGATCTACGACACGATGCAGTTCGTGAAGCCGGACATCCAGACGGTCTGCATGGGCCAGGCGGCCTCCGCCGCGGCCGTACTGCTCGCCGCGGGTACGCCCGGCAAGCGGATGGCGCTGCCCAACGCCCGTGTAATGATCCACCAGCCGTCCTCGCAGACCGGCCGTGAGCAGCTCTCCGACCTGGAGATCGCGGCCAACGAGATCCTGCGGATGCGCACCCAGCTGGAGGAGATGCTGGCCAAGCACTCCACCACGCCGCTGGAGAAGATCCGCGACGACATCGAGCGCGACAAGATCCTGACCGCCGAGGAGGCCCTCGCCTACGGCCTCGTCGACCAGATCGTGTCGACCCGCAAGACCGCGGCCGGAGCGGCCGCCTGACGTAGGCCTTCACCCCTTGGCACGGCGGGTTCACACCGCATCGGCGGCGTGAACCGGCCAAGGGGGCCCGAACAGGGGGCAAGGCAAGGTACCGTCGGATAGAGGCACCAGGAGCCGCTGAACCAGGCTGCTCCCAGGCGAAGGGGAAGCACCTCGTGGCACGCATCGGTGATGGCGGCGACCTGCTCAAGTGCTCGTTCTGCGGAAAGAGCCAGAAGCAGGTGAAGAAGCTCATCGCGGGACCCGGTGTGTACATCTGCGACGAGTGCATCGATCTCTGCAACGAGATCATCGAGGAGGAGCTCGCGGAGACCTCCGAGGTGCGGTGGGAGGAACTCCCCAAGCCGCGCGAGATCTACGAGTTCCTCGAGGGTTACGTCGTCGGGCAGGAGCCCGCGAAGAAGGCCCTCTCGGTCGCTGTGTACAACCACTACAAGCGGGTCCAGGCGGGCGAGAACGGCGGCGCGCAGGGCAGGGACGACGCCATCGAGCTGGCCAAGTCCAACATCCTGCTGCTGGGCCCCACGGGCTCCGGCAAGACGCTTCTCGCGCAGACTCTGGCCCGTATGCTCAACGTCCCGTTCGCCATCGCCGACGCGACGGCGCTGACGGAGGCCGGCTATGTCGGCGAGGACGTCGAGAACATCCTGCTGAAGCTGATCCAGGCCGCGGACTACGACGTCAAGAAGGCCGAGACCGGGATCATCTACATCGACGAGATCGACAAGGTCGCCCGCAAGAGCGAGAACCCGTCGATCACCCGCGATGTCTCCGGCGAGGGCGTCCAGCAGGCCCTGTTGAAGATCCTGGAGGGCACCACCGCCTCCGTACCGCCGCAGGGCGGCCGGAAGCACCCGCACCAGGAGTTCATCCAGATCGACACGACGAACGTGCTGTTCATCGTGGGCGGTGCCTTCTCCGGTCTGGAGAGGATCATCGAGTCGCGGGCGGGCGCGAAGGGCATCGGCTTCGGCGCGACGATCCGGTCCAAGCGCGAGATCGAGGCGAGCGACCAGTTCCAGGAGGTCATGCCGGAGGACCTGGTGAAGTTCGGGATGATCCCGGAGTTCATCGGCCGGCTGCCCGTCCTCACCTCGGTCCACAACCTGGACCGTGAGGCGCTGCTGCAGATCCTCGTCGAGCCGCGCAACGCGCTGGTGAAGCAGTATCAACGACTGTTCGAACTCGACGGTGTCGAGCTGGACTTCGACCGCCCGGCCCTGGAGGCCATCGCCGACCAGGCGATCCTGCGCGGCACCGGCGCGCGTGGCCTGCGGGCCATCATGGAGGAGGTCCTCCAGTCCGTGATGTACGAGGTGCCGTCCCGCAAGGACGTCGCCCGGGTCGTCATCACGGCCGACGTCGTCCGCAACAACGTGAACCCGACCCTGGTCCCGCGCGAGCCGCGGACGATCGGGAACAACGACGGCGGCCGGCACGAGAAGTCGGCGTAGCGGCAGACATACGGAAAAGGGGCGCCCGGCCGGGCGCCCCTTT
>NZ_JBEOVN010000154.1:0-17928 GCF_040295565.1 Streptomyces sp. NPDC002785
CTCGCGGGGCCTGTGCCTCCGGCGTTGTCGTCAGTCGCCGACGCTCCTTCCCCAAGCTCTCAGCTGCGTTCGCGCAGGGGCCTTCCTGAGGCCCTGGGGTCCGCAGAGTCACCTTTGATGACGCTCGGTACCGTGTGTGGAGTGTTCGGTGGCGTGCGCGGCGATCACGGCCGCCTGGATGCGGCGCTCGACACCGAGCTTGGCCAGCAGACGGGAGATGTGGTTCTTGACCGTCTTCTCCGACAGGTAGAGACGCTTACCGATCTGACTGTTGGTCAGCCCTTCGCCGATCAGAACGAGGACGTCCTTCTCCCGGGGCGACAGCCCCGACAGCGCGTCGTCCTCCGCGGGTTCAGTGCCGAATTCCTCCTCGCGCAGGCTGCTCATCAGCCGTGCCGTGGTCGCCGGGTCGAGGGTCGAGCGCCCGGAAGCCAGTGTGCGGACGGCGGAGACGAGGTCCGAACCCTTGATCTCCTTGAGTACGTAGCCTGCCGCACCGGCCATGATGGCATCGAGCAGCGCCTCGTCGTCGTCGAACGAGGTGAGCATCAGACAGGCCAGTTCCGGCATCCATGAGCGCAGCTCACGGCAGACCGTGATCCCGTCGCCGTCCGGCAGCCGCACATCGAGAATCGCGACATCGGGGCGGAGCGCCGGGCCGCGGACCAGTGCGTGAGCGGCTGTTCCGGCGTCGCCGACGACCTCGATATCGGGTTCCGCGTCCAGCAGATCCTGCACCCCGCGCCTGACGACCTCGTGGTCGTCCAGCAGGAACACGCGGATCGGCTTCTGCGCCGAGAAACCACTATCGTCGCTCATGGCGTCCTCCTCACTGTCGACGTGCTGCCCCCGTCCCGCCCCCCACTCATCGTGGTCCGCGCAGGAGGGCACGCACCAGGGCCGGACTGTCCCACGCCCTGGACCGCTCCCGGCCCAGCGTCTCCACGTCCGCCGCGCGACGGCCGGGCACAGGGAGGCCGACCTCGGCCTGCCCGGAGCGGATGATCCAGAAGCGGTCGGCCCGTCTGCCTTCCTCGAAGAGGCGTGCGCCGAGGACCAGCGGCACCTCACGGGCTGCTTCGTCGAGCAGGCGTGCCCGGCCCTCGGGCAGGAGTACGTCCAGCAGACTCCTGGTTCGCGGCATGGCACCCTCCGTCCCCAACGATGCCGGCCGACCGCCCGGCCCGAACGATATGCATGCTGCACGCATCCTTCGTGGAATCGGTCCGGTCGTCGGGCCTGCCACTGCTCCGCGAGCTTTTCATCCACTCCATCGTGTGCCGCTGACGGTGTACGGCGCTTGGGCCGACCGGCCCGGTCTCGCGCCCGCTCAGCCCATGCCACGGGCCGTGCGGGTGTACCGGATGGAGATACAAGCCCCGGCCCGCACCCCTCGCGACGCGCAGCGGGCAGAGATCGCTGTCGCAGAGGAACGAGCCTGGCCATGACCGAAGAAGTTTTCTCCGGCGAAGACCATGAACGTGGTGCGCCCACTCGCAGGCTGCCGATCCGCGCATGGGACCGCATCCAGCGCCGGGGCAGGGTGCTCCTTGTGGTCTTCCTGCCGGCGGCACCCCATGGCATCGGCTGCCAGGGGCCGCACTGCTGGCACGAAAATCAGGCAAGCTCCGTGCGCACGTCCACGACGCCTTCGACCGTTCGAATGGCCCGAGCCAGCAGTGGCACCAGCGAACGGTTCCGGAGTGGGCCCCGAAGGGTGACGACACCGTCCAGCACGGAGAATTCCACGCGGTCCAGGGGAGAAAGTTCGGCGACAACAGCGGATCTGATTTCCTCGTCGATCTCCTCGTCGGGTCGAAGGAACACCTTCAGCAGGTCGCTGCGGCTCACGACGCCCTCCAGCATGCCGAGGCCGTTGACGACGGGAAGACGTTTCACTTGCTTGCGCGCCATGATGCGGGCGGCCTCGGCGAGGGTGGCATCGGGGTGCACCGTGACAGCCGGGCTCGACATCAGCTCCTCGGCCAGCACCGCGTCGGCTTTGGACGCCTCCTCCAACTGGCCGGGCAGTGCCGGGCCGTCCTGTCGGAACTCCTCCTTCGGCAGCAGGTCCGCCTCGGATACGACCCCGACGACACGGCCCTCGCCTTCGAGTACCGGCACCGCGCTGACCTTCCACTGGTGCATCAGCTCGACGATCTCCTTGTACGACGCCTCGCGGCCGATGGCCACGGCCGTATGGGTCATGACGTCGCTGACGGTGTACCGGGATGCAGCCATGAGGTGCTCCTCGGGCGTGGCTCTTGCAGTGGTGGCACGGCGGTGTACATCACACGAGACCGCCGCTGCCGTGAGGGGCGTAAAGATCGAGCAGACGGATCCGTGCGGCCTGCAACCGGTGGGCGAGAACCTGCCCGACCCAATGGCCGATGGCCGAACCGAAGGCGGGATCTGCGTCCATCATCATCCGTACCGTCGCTGCGTCGAACTCATGGGTACGGACAGGCGTCATCGCCTCGGCTCCGAGGTGCCAGACGTAGGGTTCGAACAGCCAGGACCAGCCCACCAGTTCGCCGGACCCGAGACTCTCGATCGTGGCCGGGGTACTGCCCGGGACGCGGAAGTCCAGGGTGACGGTGCCCGAGCGCAGGATCCAGAAGCGGTCCGCGCGGTCGCCTTCGTGGAAGAGACGGGTTCCCTCGTCGAAATTGACCTCCTGTCCGATCTGCATCAGACGGGCACGGTACGGGGCAGGCAGGGCTGCGTTTATGCGAGTCGGAGATGTGCTCATCGGCGGCCTCCTCTGTGGTCTCCGATTTCAGGATCGCTGGAGAGCGGGTTCACGGACATGGGTCGACCGGCCCCCTGTGTGGACCCGTCCGGCCCGGGGCGGGAGAGTGTTCGATCTTTCGCAGCACTTGGCGGCCCGCCGGCCCAAGGCCGAGGGGGCCAGAGCGCAGGAGCTGCTGTCGGCTCCCGCGGTGTGTGCGTCCGGAGTGGACCGTGGTCGAGGCGGCCCGCTTCATGGAAGTGCAGAACGTCAAACGCCTGCCCGTCGTGGACGAGACGGACAAGCTGCTCGGCATGGTCGGCCGCAGCGACCTGCTGCGGGTCTTCCTGCGCCACGACGACGCCATGGGCACAAGGGGGAACAGTCCGGACAGGTGGCTCTCGCACACCGTCGTTCCAGTTTCGCACGAGACGGAGGCAGTCGGCATGGAGCCGTCGGCCTCGACGGCTCGCCCGAGAGCCTCGCCGCTGCCCATTGGGCCGCCGACGAAGCCGAGCGGCGCAAACTCACACTGTGCCGGCTGCACGCGTGGCCGTCGCTCCCGCGTGTTCCGCCCGCCGTGCAGATGCGCGTCACGATCGGTCTACGTGGCGTTCCTCCAATAGGGGTTGGTCATGCGTGCCCGTCGCGCCTGCCGTGCCGGTGACCATGGGTGGTGCCTGGCGTCATTCCCCGGATGGGCAGATCGTTCACGGCCGGACCGGCCGGTGGCTTGCCGGTGACGGCTGACGCTCTTCCGTAGCGCTGGGCGAGAGGAGCGGCGGTGATGCCGTGTGCGAAGACACTGAGCAGCACGGTGCAGGCGACCACCGGGACGATCATCTGCGAGGCCGGCGGGTCGAGTCCCTCGACCGCCAGCAGAGCGAAGATGACGGATGCCAGCCCGCGTGGGCCGAACCAGCCCACGAACAGGACGGTTTTCCTGTCCAGAGCGCTTCCGGCCAAGGACAGGGCCACTGGCACCATGCGCACCGCTGTCAGGCTCAGTACCGCGTAGAGAAGTGCCTGCCAGGTGAGGTGATCGACGGCGGCCGGTACCAGTACGGCACCGAAGAGCAGCCACACCAGTAGGGAAAACAGCGAAGCGGACTGCTCGACGAACAACAGCACGCGGTGCGGGGCGCCGTGCGCCGATCCGAAGGCCAGGCCGGCGATGAAGGCGGCGACAAAACCGTTGCCGCCGATCGCGATGGCTGAGGTGTAGCCGAGGAGGGCCAATGCCAGTACGCCCGCTCCGGCGATGTCCTCGGTGGCCCAGCCTCTGCGCAGGGCGCAGCGCAGCAGCCATCCTGCTGTGAGCCCGAGTACCGTGCCGTAGACCAGGCCGATGGCGAGTTCCACGAGGGCGCTGCCGGGGGCATGGGTGCCCGTCGTGCTCCCGGCCGCGGCGACTCCGGCCAGGGCGAGTACGACGAACGGGGTGGCGATGCCGTCGTTCAGGCCGCTCTCGACGTTGATGAGCCGGCGGATCCTCGCGGGCACCACCGGATTGACCATCATCGTGGCGCCGAGCGCGGCGTCGGTCGGAGCGACTGCGGCCGCGACGTACAGCGCAGCCCAGCCCGACACTCCGGGGAGCAGGCCCATGGCCAGCAGGGTGCCGAGACCGATGCACATCGGCAGCCCGAGCAACAGAAGCCGTACATACAGACCGAGCTCCGGGCGCAGGGCCCGGAAGGACAACCGCGCGGCATCGGTGAAGAGCACCCAGACCAGCGTGACCTCGGCGAGTGCCCGCACAGTCCCGGGTGAGGGGGCCAGGTCCAGTACTCCGACTCCTTCGCCCAGCAGCAGGCCCAGCAGCACGAACGCCACAGGGGCAGTGAGTTCGACGCGCGCCAGTCGCTGCGAGTACGTACCCCAGAGGAAGAGAAAAAGCAGGATCAGCGAGAAGGTTCCATCCACCCTGAACTCCGTAGTCGTGGCCGCACCGCCCGCGGAGGCCCGATTCTGGGTGGTCGTGGCGTCATGAGGGCCCAGCCGGGGGGAATGACCGCGGCTTTCACCCGAGCGGTGGAATGCATCGACGATGCACGGCCGTACGCCATGGGCTGCCGGGAGGGGACGGACTCGGGGGCGCGGCGCCGCGGGACCTCATTCGTGGGCGATGACGGCGACGGGTGCGGTGGAATGATGGAGGACCGCGTGAGTGATCGGGCCGATGTGCGCGCCGATCGAGGACCGGCGGATGCGACGGCCGACGACTATGAGGCCTGCTTCGGAGCCTGCCTCCAGGAGTTGCTCGGACGCATGTCCGACCGTCACCTGTGCGTCGAGGCTGACCGCCGGGTACATGTCCCGCCAAGGCTTCAGCATGTTGTCCAGGCCGGTGTTCATGCTTTGAGCGATCTGCGCATGGACTTCGGGATTGTACGCGGATCCTGACCCCGCAAGAGGGGGCAGCATCCAGCTGTGCAGCGCACGGAGTGTGCAGGCCCGCCGTGATGCTTCGTCGAAGGCGAAGGCGAGGAGGGCATCGCACGGTCGGCTGATGTCGATGCCCACGACCACGTCGCGGTCCAAGTGGAGTCCCCGGGCGTGCGGCATTGCGTCCTCCGTCGCGCGTACCAGGACAACGGGCCGCTCCACGGCGTGGAGGACAGCCATGCCGACGGAACCGACGAAGAAACCCGTGAGCGTGCCCAGTCCACGGGAGCCGAGGACCAGCATGCCCGCGGCGGCTGTGACACCGACAAGAGAGTCAGCCGGCCGGCCATCGAACGACTGGGTGCTGATGTCCAGCTGGGGGTGTTTCTCTCGAAGCTCGTCGGAAGCGTCGCGCAGGAGGGCCTTTGCCCACTGGCGGCCGACATCGGACCTGGCAGCAGGAATGCCGGGTGGCGATGACCATTCCTCGGCATGCACAAGGTGCAGCGGCACGCTGCGAAGGAGCGCCTCGCGCGCGGCCCAATGGGCCGCCGCGGCGCTTTCTGCGGATCCGTCGAGGCCGACGACAATGCGTTGGTCCATGATGATCTCCCTCGGACGGGACTGGCTTGCGGTCAGGGGACTCGCCTCGCCCACTTGTCCGAACGCGGAGTTCCCGGGACGGAGACGACCTCGCGGGCCATGAACTCACGTACTCGTCGATGTGTCATGGCTTCTCCTGCCACTAGGTGCCCGTTCGTACATCGACCGGCATGTCCTCCTGCTCGTAGCCGAGCCGATTGATCACGTCCACGACTCCGTCGACGCTCCCGCACAGACGCAGGACGATGGGGACGAGGCTGTGCCGTCCCACGGTGCCACTGAGGGTCACGAGACCATCGGCTACTTCGACGGTCAGCGACGACGGACTGAGCCGCAGCGTGTGGGTCAGGACGTCTTCGAGGATCTCCTCCTGGATTGCACGGTCCCTGCGCAGGAAGAGTTGCAGGAGGTCGCTGCGGCTCAGTACTCCGATGAGCCGGCCCTCGCTGTCGACGACCGGGAGTCGCTTGACCTTGTGCTTCTCCATGATGCGGGCCGCGCGGACGACGCTCCACTCGGGTGCCGCAGTGATCGCCGGGTGGCTCATGAGACCGACGGCGGTGTTCACGCCGCTCCCGGACCTGCGCCTGCGGAGCAGGTCGGCTTCGGAGACGACACCCACGGGACACTCCTTCTCGTCCACGACGGGAACGGCCGTGACGCCGAACTCGTCGAGGAGCCGGGCGATTTCCTTGAACGTGGTGCCGCGCTGGACGGTGACAGCCGTGGGTGTCATGAGGTCGGAGACGCTGCGATGCCTCATCGTCGCTCTCCTTCACGCGGGAACTTCGGCATCGAATCGGACCGTCACGTCCACGACTCCCGGCACCGTGCGTGCGACGCGCACACCTGCTCGTCGGGTCGGACCGGTCCCCTCGGACGCCCGGCACCATGCGCACGACGCGCAAACGTCCCGGGTCATGACTTCGGGGACAGTGCGATGCATCATGGTCCGATTTCCCTTCCGCTCGGGGGTGTCAGTCGTGGGCGATGACGGCCACGGGGGCGGTGGCGTGATGCAGGACGGCATGGGCTACCGGTCCGAGATGCGCACCCAGCGGAGAACGGCGCAGGTGTCGGCCGACGACGACGAGGTCCGCGCCTGCCGCCGCTTGGACGAGTTGACCGCCCGCGGATCCCATGAACGTCATCCGGTCCACGCTCACCGACGGGAATTTGTGGCGCCAGGGCAGCAGCCGTTCGTCCAGCATCTGCGTGGCGCGCCGACCTGCTGCCCGTTCGTCGTAGGAGTCGATGAACGGCAACCTGTAGGCGGGCGGAAGCTTCCAGCCGTGGATCGCCCGCAGGGCGCAACCGCGACGGGCGGCCTCTTCGAAGGCAAAGGCGAGAACCTTGTCGGGTGCGTCGTGGTGGTCGACACCCACGATGATCTCGCCGTACGGGGTGGGATCGCCGTGCTCCGGTTCATCCGCCACCCGCACGAGGACCACAGGCGTATCGGTGGCCACGAGTGTCGCCGTGCCCACCGCACCGACGAGGAAGCCCACCAGACTGCCCAGGCCGCGAGAACCGAGGACGAGCAGGCCGACGTCGGCAGCTTCGACAGCCAGGGCTGCGGCCGGTCTGCCGGAGAGGCGCCGGGCGGTGATCTCCAGATGCGGGTGCCGGCGGCGTACATCCTCCAGGGCCCCGGCGAGCGCCTCGTCGGCCCATTGGTCGGCCGTCTCGCGGCCCAGTCGTGGAACGGCGGGGCTGATGGGCCAGGCGATGACGTGGACGAGCCTCAGTGGCACCTGCCGCAAGGACGCCTCCTGGGCGCCCCAAGCGGCGGCCGCCCGGCTCTCGGGGGAGCCGTCGACACCGACGGTCACGAGGTCTTTCATGGCGGGAACCTCCTGCGTGCCGCAGGTCTGCGCTCTGTTCTCAGCCTCGCCCGGCGGAGCAGGGGCGAAGGTGGGGCCATGTGGCCCCCTTGTGGGGCCGACCAGCCCCTCCACGCCGTGGGCGCCTCCGGAAGGGGGAGAACTGTCTGCTCCGAGTGCCTCGACGAAGCTGAGGAAGTTCGGCGAATCCATCTCCAGTCTCTCCCGGAAGCTCTCGCCGGGTGAGAGAGCGGCGTGGTCGGTGCCGGGCACCACGTCTGCCGGCCTGGGTTCTTCCTCCATGTGCCGGATTCCGCGCCCCGCCGGGCCAGCCCCATCAGGGCCCGCGTGCGCCACCAGGAGATCTGGGGTACTCCTCGAATGAGACGAAGCCGCGCTCGGCGCAGATGCTCACACCACCGGTGATCCTCACCGTCGTCCCTGTGTCCTGGTTACGGACCAGGACACAGGGACGACGGACAGCAGTCCGCAAAGGCGGGCTCGCTCACGTCAGTCCAGCTTCCTACGAGACGGAGGCAGTCGTCATGGAGCCAGTCGTCACCGTGGGCCTCGACGGCTCACCCGAGAGCCTTGCCGCTGCCCGTTGGGCCGCCGACGAAGCCGAGCGGCGCAAACTCACACTGCGCCTGTTGCACGCGTGGCCGCTGCTGGTGCCGGAACCGCCCGGCGTTCCTGCGGAGATGGATCAGAACTACTGGGCGAAGCGGATCGTGCACAACGCGCGGGCTGAGCTCCAGGCGCGCCACGCCGGCCTCCCTGTCGTCGGCAACCTGGTTGCCGACGACGCCCAAGACGCGCTGCTGCGAGCGGCGTCGGAGTCCGAGATGATCGTGCTCGGTTCGCGGGGGCTGGCGCCCGTCGAGAGTTATTTCCTGGGAGACATCAGCCTGCCCGTCGTGGCACGGGCCGAGAGGCCGGTGGTTTTGGTGCGTGCCGAAACGAGCGGAGAAGGGCCACAGCCCACTCCAGCTGCGGCAGGCGGCGTAGTGGTGGCACTGAAACTGCACGACTCCCGTGACGACCTGCTCGAATTCGCCTTCGGTACCGCAGCAGCGCGGGGCATGCCTCTTCGGGCCGTCCATGGCCGAAGTCTGCCGCTCGATGCCTACGTGCCCTGGGGCGTGGACCACGACGTGACGGAAAGAATCACGCAGGACGCGCAGAAGCTCCTCAGCCGGACCCTCCGCCCCTGGCGTGAGAAGTTCCCGCTGGTGGAGGTGGCCGAGAGCATCGCTCTCGAAAGCCCCGCCAAGGCAGTCGTACGCGCCGCGGAGGGCGCCGCCCTGCTGGTTGTCGGCCGACGCAAGCATCGTTCCGCTCTGGCGTCACACCTGGGCCCCGTAACCCAAGCCGCCATCCATCACGCGCGGTGTCCTGTTGCCGTCGTCCCCCATGCCTGATATGAGCAAGAGATGGTGGACGCCGACCCCGGGCTCTTCGGGCCCCGATCCGTGACCTGGCAGATGCACGGCGATCCGATGATGTGGGTCGCCGGAGTGCGTGCGCTCTACCTGCAGGCGCTGCACCCGCGCGCCGTACGCGGCGTCATGCAGAACTCCGACTTCCGCAAGGACGCCTGGGGGCGGCTGATGCGTACGGCCGGCTTCGTAGGGACAATCACCTATGGCACCACCGAAGCGGCCGAGAAGGCGGGTGCCCGGGTCCGTAGGATCCACCGGCTCCTCAAGGCCACCGACCCGGTGACCGGGGAGACGTACGGCGTCGACGAACCCGAGCTGCTGCTGTGGGTGCACTGCGCCGAGGTCGATTCCTACCTCCAGGTCGAACGCCGCTCCGGCTTCCCGCTGACCGACGCCCAGGCCGACCGCTACATCGACGAGCACCGCCACAGCGCGCGTCTCGTCGGCCTCGACCCCGCCGACGTACCGGCCTCCACCGCACAGCTCGCCGCCTACTTCGAACGGATGCGGCCACAACTCGCCGCATCCCCGGAGGCGTTGGACGTCGACGACTTCCTGCGCCGTCCCCCCGTTCATCCACTGCTCCTACCGGCGCGCGCACTGCTGTGGCGGCGCGTCGCGGCACTTGCCTACCAGTCACTGCCTCCCTGCGCCCATGAGCTCTACGGCAGACCCGTGGGGCCCGTGCGCACCGTCGACCGCCGCCTGCGCACCGCCGGAGCCGCGCTGCGCTGCATTCCCTCCCGGCTCCGCTGGCAACTCCCGCCCGGTCACATTCTGAACGCGATGGCCCGACTCGGTCCCGGCAGCCGCCCCACCCCGTACAAACTGCGCAGCCAGGCCGCCATACTGGACGGGCCGGGGAGGGCGCAGGGGTAGGCGAAGCGACGGGGGCGACAGCAGGCGATGGCGGACACCAGGCTGATCCAGAGCCGGTACCGGCTGCTCGATCTGATCGGGCGCGGAGGCATGGGCGAGGTATGGCGCGCCCGCGACGAGTCGCTCGGCCGCCATGTGGCCGTCAAATGCCTCAAGCCGATGGGGTCCCAGCACGACCAGTCCTTCACCGGCATCCTGCGCGAACGTTTCCGCCGCGAGGCCCGCGTCGCCGCGGCGCTCCAGCACCGCGGCGTCACCGTCGTCCACGACTTCGGCGAGCACGAGGGCGTCCTCTACCTGGTGATGGAACTCCTTGACGGCCGTAACCTCAGCCAGCTCCTGGAGGACAACAAGCAGCATCCGCTGCCGGTGCCCGACATCGTCGACATCGCCGAACAGGTCGCCGATGCCCTCGGCTACACCCACCAGCAGGGCATCGTGCACCGCGACCTCAAGCCCGCCAACATCATGCGGCTGGCCGATGGCACAGTGAAGATCTGCGACTTCGGCATCGCCAGGCTCGGCCACGACATCGGCTTCACCTCCCGCCTCACCGGTACGGGCATCGCCATGGGCACCCCGCACTACATGTCGCCCGAGCAGATCAGCGGCGGCCATGTCGACCACCGCAGCGACCTCTACTCCTTGGGGTGCGTCCTGTACGAGATCGCCACCGGAGCACCGCCGTTCGACCTCGACGACGCCTGGGCCGTCCTTGTCGGACACCGTGACACCCAGCCCGAGCCCCTTCGCACCCACCGGGCCGAACTCCCCGGATTCTTCGACCGCGTCGTCCTGGAACTGCTGGCCAAGACCCCCGAGGAGCGGCCCGTCGATGCGGGCGACCTGCGGCAGCGGATCGCCGTCGGCCGAACCGGCGAGCAGCCGCAGCTCCAGCCTTCGGGGCAGGTACGGCTCGCGCCGCCCGTTCCCGTCGTGCGTCCCGGGCAGGAGCTGCCGGCCTGGACCCGCGGCATGACCACCGGACACAAGGCGTCCGGCGCCCACCTCGGGCTCGCGCCGCCCGACCACTCCGCCGGCCTCACCGGCGAGTGGACCACCGCCACCGACATGCGGCACCTCACCGGAGGGCTGTCTCCGGTCAGGGCCGAGCGGCCGACCCCGTCTCCGGAACTGCTCTCCCTCCTCGCCAACCGGCACAGCGCTGGCCTCAACCTGGGCAGGCTCGGCCACTGGGAGGAGGCCGGCGAAGTGCACCGTGCGGTCGCCGCCGAACGCGAGCACGCCCTCGGCCCCGACCACCCCGACACGCTCTCCAGCCGCTACGAGGTCGGCTTCACCCTCAGCCGCACCGGGCGCGCGTCGGACGCACTGAGGGAGTTCGGCCGCGTCGCCCAGGGGCGCGAACGCATCCTGGGAGCCGACCACCCGGAGACCCTCGCGGCCCGCCAGGAGATGGCGTACGTCCTGGGCCGGCTCGGCCGGCACTTCGAGGCCCATCAGGTGTACGCGGCGGTCCTCGCCTCCCGGGAACGGTCGATGGGCCCCGACCACCCCGACACCCTGCGCTGCCGCCACAACCTCGCCTTCAACCTGAGCAGGCTCGGCCGCCTGGAGGACTCGTACCGGATGGCCAGGGACGTGTCGTCGGCCCGCACCCGTCTGCTCGGTGCCGACCACCCCGACACCCTGGTCACGCTCTACGAAGTGGCGTACACGCTGGGCCTGCTGGGGCGCTGGACGGAGGCCCTGCAGACCTACCGGGAAGTCGCCCGGGCCCGGTCACGGTCGCTCGGCGCCGACCATCCCGACACGCTCTCCGCCCGCTACGAGGTCGGCATCAGCCTCGGCCGCCTGGGCCGCAGCGCGGAGGCCCTGGAGCTGTATCGCGCCCTCGTCGACGACCGGACCAGGGTGGGCGGCCCCGCCGACCCCGAAACGCTCCGCGCCCGCCACGGCCTCGGCGTAAACCTGGGGCGCCTCGCCCGCTGGGAGGAGGCGCTCGCCGAGGCGCGCGACGTGTGCGCGGTCCGCGAACGCGTCCTTGGCCCCGACCATCCCGACACCCTCGCCAGCCGCCGCGAGGTCGCCGTCGGCCTCGGCTGGCTCGGCCGCTGGGCCGACGCCCTCACCGGCTACAGCCAGGTCGCCGAGGCCCGCGAACGTGTCCTGGGCGCCGACCACCCCGACACCCTCGCCGCCCGCAACGACGAGGCGCACTGCCTGGAGCAGCTCGGCCGGGGACCGGAGGCCGTCGAGCTGTACCGCCGGGTCGCGGCTCTGCGCCGCGGACGGGGAGCGCCGCCGCACTGACCGGACACCACCGCCTCTGGTCAGTGGTGATCGTCCCGTGTTACGAAAGGGCATGCCCGCACCCGACAGCTATGACGCGGTGATCGTGGGCGGCGGCCACAACGGCCTGGTCGCCGCCGCCTACCTCGCCCGCGCCGGACAATCCGTCCTGGTCCTGGAACGCCTCGCCACCACCGGCGGAGCGGCTGTCTCCACCCGCCCCTTCGACGGGGTCGACGCCTGCCTGTCACGCTACTCGTACCTCGTGTCACTGTTGCCGCAGAAGATCGTCCGCGACCTCGGCCTGGACTTCGCCGTACGCAAACGGACCGTCTCCTCGTACACCCCGACCGTGCGCGGCGGCCGCGCCACCGGGCTGCTCGTCAGCGGGGACCGCACCCGGGACTCCTTCGCCGCACTCACCGGCTCGGACCGGGAGTACGAGGCGTGGCGGCGCTTCTACGGCATGACGCGCCGCGTCGCCGAGCGGGCCTTCCCGACGCTCACCGAACCTCTGCCCACCCGCGACACACTGCGCGAGCGGATCGGTGACAAGGAGGCCTGGCGGACACTCTTCGAAGAGCCCATCGGTGTCGCCGTCGAGGAGCACTTCAGCGACGACCTCGTACGCGGAGTCGTTCTCACCGATGCCCTGATCGGCACCTTCGCCGATGCGCACGATCCGTCCCTGCTCCAGAACCACTGCTTCCTCTACCACGTCATCGGCGGGGGAACCGGCGACTGGGACGTCCCGGTCGGTGGCATGGGCGCACTCACCGACGCCCTCGCCCGGGCCGCCCGCGAGGCCGGGGCGGAGATCCGGGTACAGCACGAGGCGACCCGCATCGAGACCGACGGAACACGGGCCGAGATCACCGTCCGCTCACCCGAAGCGGAACATGTCGTCACGGCCGGCAGGGTCCTCGTCAACGCCTCGCCGCAGGCGCTCGCCGCCCTCCTCGGGGACGAACCGCCCACCCCGGCCGAGGGCGCGCAGCTGAAGGTGAACATGCTGCTCACCCGGCTGCCGCGGCTGCGTGACCGCACCGTCGACCCGCGCGAGGCCTTCGCCGGCACGTTCCACATCGCCGAGGGGTACGGGCAGCTCGCCGACGCCTACCGGGACGCGACGGCGGGCCGGCTGCCCGGCGCCCCGCCGTCCGAGATCTACTGCCACTCGCTGACCGACCCGTCGATCCTCGGCCCCGACCTCGCCGCCCGCGGCTACCAGACCCTCACCCTTTTCGGCCTGCACACCCCCGCCCGGCTCTTCGCCGCCGACAACGCGGCGACGCGCGCAGAGCTGCTGACGGCCACGCTCGCCGAACTCGACGCGCACCTGGACGAGCCGATCACCGATTGCCTGGCACGCGACGGGAACGGCGAGCCGTGCATCGAGGCGAAGACACCGCTCGACCTCGAACAGGATCTGCGGCTGCCCGGCGGCCATATCTTCCACCGGGACCTCGCCTTCCCGTACGCCACCGAATCCACCGGCCGGTGGGGTGTGGAGACGGCGCACGCCAATGTGCTGCTGTGCGGGGCGGGTGCCGTACGCGGTGGCGGGGTCAGCGGGGTTCCCGGCCACAACGCCGCGATGGCGGCGCTGGGCCGGTGACCCTATTGCGCCGACGACCGAACACGCCACCTGTGGGGGCGACACGACATTTCCGACTTCACCATGGGGCCAGGGACGCGCTCAGCGAGGCGGTGTGACCAGTCCCATCTCATAGGCGGTGATCACGAGCTGAACCCGGTCCCGGGCGCCCAGCTTGGTGAACAGCCGCGACACGTGCGCCTTGGCCGTGGCCACCGCGATGAAGAGATCCTCCGCGATCTCGGTGTTCGACCGGCCGCGTCCGACCAGGGTCAGCACTTCCCGTTCCCGCTCGGTGATGCCCTCGACCGGCCGTGGAGAGCGCTCCGGGGCAGCCCCGGGGCGCCCGGCGAAATCCGCGATCAGACGGCGCGTCACACCCGGCGCGATCAGTGCGTCGCCGGCTGCGACCACGCGGATCGCCGCGAGGATGTCGTCCAGCGCCATGTCCTTGACCACGAAGCCGCTCGCGCCGGCCCGGAGCGCGCCGTAGACGTGGTCGTCCTCGTCGAAGGTGGTCAGGACAACGACGCGGGTCGTTGCCGGACCGGTCGTGATCAGGCGAGTGGCCTCGATCCCGTCCATGCCGGGCATCCGGATATCCATCACCACGACGTCGGGGCTGACATCCCTGACCAGTTGGACTGCCTCGGCGCCGGTGGCAGCCTCACCGACGACCACCAGGTCGGGGTGATCGGCCATGATCACACGCAGACCGGACCGCACCAACGGCTGGTCGTCGGCGAGCACGACACGGACGGTCATCGGGCCTCCACGGGAACTCCGACGGGTTCGGGCAGCGGCAGCAGCGCTGCCACCCGGAAGCCGCCCTCGGGACGCGGCCCGGCGCTGAGGTGGCCGTGCAGCAGGCCTGCCCGCTCCCGCATGCCTACGATGCCGAAGCCGTGGGCCGAGCCGTTATCGGTGACTCCGCGCCCGTCGTCGACGATCTCCACGGACAACTCCTTGTCCCCGTAGCGGATGGCCACCCGACAACGCCCGGTGCCCGCGTGGCGGACCACGTTGGTCAGCGCCTCCTGCACGATACGGTAGGCGGACAGGTCGATGTCGGCCGGCAAAGGACGCTGCTCCCCAATGCGGCGCACGTCGACGCGTACCCCCGCGTCCGCAGTCGCCGCCGCCAGCCGTTCGATGTCCGCCAGACCCGGCGCGGGCGCGAGAGGCGCCTGCCCCGAGGTCGCCGCGCCCAGGTCGGCCTGACGGAGCGCCACCAGCGTGCGCCGGAGGCCCGACAGGGTCTCTCTGCTGGTGGCCTCGATCGCTCGCAGTGCCTCGCGGGCCTCCGCAGGCTGCGTCTGGATGACCCGGCTGCCCACCCCGGCCTGGATGGCAATGATGCCGATACTGTGCGCGACCATGTCGTGCAACTCCCGAGCGATCCGCAGCCGTTCGGCGGTCACGGCCTCGGCCACCTCCTGCGAACGCAGCGCCACCGCGTGCTCGCGACGCTCGCGACTCAGCAGACCGACCATGCAGGATGCTGCCATCGTCAAGAGTGCGATCACGCCGTTGACGGCCAGATTGTCCCCGTGCGTGAAGCCGCCGATCACCATGAACTGCACGGTGAAAGATACGGCCACGGCGACGATCGAAGCTCGCCGCGTGCAGGTGGCGACAATGAAACCCAGGACGAGGTCCACCGCCAGATACGACAGGAACTGGCCCTGATACGATACCGACAGGCTCGCATGCGCGGAGCTCGGAGGGCCCACCACCACGGCGGTGGATCCGAAGAGCGTCATGGCCAGAGCCAGCAGCGGCGCCCGTCGCAGCACACCGACGAGCAGGCTCGCAGCCAGCAGCGACCCGACACCGTGGACCGTGCCCGAAGCCCGCGGCGCGCCCCCCACCAGCAGAACCACCATGAAGAGGTACAGGACACCCCCCAGCCGGGCCATGACCTTCGTTCTCGTCATCGGTGGTGTGCCCTTTCGAGAGGGAGGTTGCGATGCGGAACGCGCGCAGGCAACGGGGTGGTTGGTGTGGCGTCCATGCTGCGAGACTAACCAGCCGCTGCCTGCGCGTCATCGGCCCGGGGACGTACGCCCGCGGGCCAACCCGGCCGCGCGATTGCCGCCCTGGGCCCCATGCCCGGACGTGGGCCTCCCGGCAGGGTTGTCCCTGTGATCGAAGTCAACGAACTCACCAAGCGCTACGGCGGCAAGGCCGCCGTCGACCATCTGTCCTTCACCGTGCGGCCGGGCCAGGTCACCGGATTCCTCGGCCCCAACGGAGCCGGCAAGACCACCACTCTGCGGATGATCCTCGGCCTGGACGCGCCCACCGGCGGCGCCGCCACCGTCAGCGGCGTCCCGTTCCAGAACCACCCACGCGGACTGCGGCACGTCGGCGCCCTCCTCGATGCCAACCAGGTCCACGGCGGACGCAGCGCAGCGGCCCACCTGTCCGCCCTCGCCCGCAGCAACGGCATCCCGCTGCGTCGGGTGGACCAAGTGCTGCAGGAGGTGGGGCTGGCCGAGGCGGAGACCCGCCGCATCGGCGGGTTCTCGCTCGGCATGAAGCAGCGGCTCGGGATTGCCACCGCCCTCCTCGGCGACCCGCCCGTGCTGATGTTCGACGAGCCGGTCAACGGCATGGACCCGGAAGGCGTGCTCTGGATGCGCCGCCTCTTCCGGCGCCTGGCCGCCGAGGGGCGCACGGTCTTTCTCTCCAGCCACCTGATGTCGGAGATGGAGAACACCGCCGACCAGCTCGTCGTCATCGGCCGGGGCCGACTCATCGCCGCCGAGTCGGTACGGGACTTCGCGGCCCGCAGCACCCGCCCCAGTGTCGTGGTGGGCACGCAGCAGGCCGCCGAGCTGGCAGCGGTGCTGACCGCCGAAGGCGCGTCGGTCGAACCGGAGGGCTCGGCGGGCGCCGAGAAGCTCGCCGTGACCGGGCTGCCGGCGGACCGGATCGGAGCGCTCGCCTTCGAGCACCAGATCCTGCTGAATGAGCTGACCACCCGGACCGCCTCACTGGAGGAGGCCTTCATGGAACTCACCGCCGACAGCGTCGAATACCTGGCAGGACAGCCCCGATGACCACACTCACCTCTGTCACCCCGACCACCTCGGCCGCGCCCGTCGCCGAGCCGCCCGCCCGCTTCCGCGACCTGCTCGCCTCTGAGTGGATCAAGATGCGGTCCCTGCGCTCCACCCCGTGGACGATCACACTCACCACCCTGTTCGTCATCGGGTCCGCCGCCGTGGCGGCACTGGCGGACTACAAGAACTTCGCGAGCTCCAGCCCGAGCACGCGACAGCCCCACGACTTCCTCCCCTTCGACGCCTATCCGTCGGCCGGCTACATGACGCTGATGCTCGTCGCCGGAAGCATCGGCGCCATCACAGTCGTGAGCGAGTACAGCAGCGGCCTGATCCGCACCACCACCGTGGCCGTTCCTGCCCGCAGCTCGGTGGTGCTGGCCAAGGCGGTCGTCACCGCCGCGCTGTGGACCGCCGTCGGCACGGTCATCTCCACCGGTTCCTTCCTGGTCTCCCAGGCCATCCTGAACGGGCGGCACGCCGGGGTCCCGATCACCCACCCCGGGGTGTTCCGGGCGATGGTGGCATCCGCGCTGCTGGCCCCGGTCTGCGCGCTGGTCGGCCTGGGCCTCGGCGTCCTGATCCGGCACAGCGCCGCGACCATGGTCACCAGCGTCTTCACGCTGCTGATCTTGCCCACGCTCTTCTCGCAGAGCGAGCGCTGGTCCGCCGACATCAACCACACGATGGTGGTCAGCGCCTGGAGGCGCCTGGTCCAGAACTGGGGGCCGTCGCCCGAATCCCACATGTTCACCGCCACGGTCCCCGGCTCCTGGATCGTGTACGCGCTCTGGCCGCTGATCGCAGTCGCACTCGCAGCGGTCGTCGTGCGGCACCGCGACGTGTGAACATGCCTCCGGGGCGCGCATGCTGCGCGGCCATCTCGGCGAGGAGGGGCGCAGCCAATTGGCGCACAGCGAAGACGTGTCCCGCCGGGCAGACATCCAGCGCTCGTGCTCGGCAGCCGCGCCACCGCCGACGCCGATCATCTGGAGCGAGCTGTGTTCGTGCTCGCCGCCTTTGTGGCGTCGGCCAGTTGGCAGCTGCTGCTCGCCGGTGGGGGAGCGCTGCTCGGCCGGGGGGGGGGGGGGGGCCGGGGGGGCCCCGGCCCCCCCCCGCGCCCCCCAGCCCCCCCGAACCGGGA
>NZ_JBEOVN010000155.1:0-17917 GCF_040295565.1 Streptomyces sp. NPDC002785
CGAGATCCTGGCGAAGGTCCGCCTCATCCAGACCAACATCAAGAAGCTCGTCGCAAACAACTCAAAGTGATGGAAACAGCATCACGAGACACTAGCATCGTGTCTATGTCACCTCGATGGGAACAAAACTCCGATGTTCGCAGGGGTCGTAGTGTCATCCACACCCTCCACGTGCATCTGGTCTTTACCCCCAAGTACCGGCGTCACGTCTTCACCGGTGAGGTCCTGACCCGCTGTGAGGAGGTGATGCGGGAGGTCTGCGCGAAGGCCAATGCGGAGCTGCGCGAGTTCAACGGCGAGACCGATCACGTCCACCTGCTGGTGCACTACCCGCCCCAGGTCAAGCTCTCCGCCCTCGTCGGCTCGCTCAAGGGCGTCTCCGCCCACTACCTGCGCAAGGAGTTCCCCGACCACGTCCACAAGTACCTGTGGGGCGACCACTTCTGGTCCCCCTCCTACTTCGCCGCCTCCTGCGGTGGCGCTCCACTGGCAGCGGTCAAGGAATACATCGAAAACCAGAAGCGGCCCGACTGAGCGCGGCCCTCGCCGCGGGAGCATTCCGGAGCGATGTGGCGGCGCTCCGCGCCGCCCGGCTCAGGATGCAATTCCTCCCGAGCCCTGAAGGGCCGGGGTTCCTTGCAAGAGCACGCTGAACACCGCGCCTGTCGGACCGGGGCTGAGCCGAGCTCCCTCCGGCCGAGGGCCGCGCAACGCCGCTGGTGAGGTTGCGCGGCCACAGAGGTTACGGAGCGGCGCTCAGGCGCTGGGCCGCCTCAGTCGTTGAACCACCCCGGCGCATCGAGCCGGAACGCGCTCGCGGGCGCCATCGCGCGCAGATCGGTCTTAATCGCACGCACCCGGTCGGCACCGAGCACCCGGACCCACTCGGCGTGCAGCCGGTCGAACCCCTCGGCCGATCTGACCAGGACGTCGATGCCCCGTGCAGTCAGCCGGACCAGCTTGCGCCGGCCGTCCCGGAGATCGTCGACGCGCTCCACGTACCCGAGGCCTTCGAGCTTCTCGACGGTCTTTCCGGCGGCCTGCTTGGAAACCCCGAGCCGTCGGCCGATCTCGCCGGCCGTCGCACCGTCACGGCCGACGGCCTGGAGAGGGGGCCCGGTGCATCGCACATGAGCGCACCGGGGTGACCATCGCACGATTCGCTCGTTCCGTTGAACGTGCGCCCACTGCCAGAGGTACCTTCCCCAGCCACCCCGGCCGATGTGGAACAGGCCGGGGCCGCGCTCGTCGAGCACTATCCGCGACTGGTCCGGCTCGGCTATCTCGTACTGCCGGCGTCCCTCGGCTGCCATCGCCGTGTTCTGACGGCGCACGCCCTGGCCCAGCGGGCCGTGCTGTCGGGGCGCCGGGCCGGGTGTGCGGTCGAGGGCGGTGTCCCACCACCGCGCGGGTCCACCGGTGCGGTCGTGGGGGACCCGTCCTACGCGCACGTCCGCGTCAGGGTGCTGCGTGGGGCGCTGGAGGCAGGCCGTCCACTGCGCCGCGCCCGGGTGACCCCCCTCCTCCCGCTGGTGTGGGGGCTGCGGCTGCTCCCGCGTTCCGGCGGATCGGATGAACTCGCCCTGGACCAAGCCCTGTCGGCCCTCTCCGCTCCGGCCCGCGCCGCCTGTGTGCTGCGCGGCCTGGAGCGGCTGCCCGATGCGGAGGTGCGGCGGGCGCTCGCCGCTGCCGGGGTGGCGGACCCGCATGCGGCGCTCGCGGAGGCGGAGGGCGTTTCGGCGCCGTACGCGCTGCTCGGCTCCCCGGAGTTCGACCCCTGTTCGCTCCAGGCCCGCCCACCGGATCTGCTGCGCCGCAGACAGCACACGAAGGCGGCCCTGGCGGCCGTGGCGGCGCTGCTGGTGTGCGGGGCGCTGCTCGGGCTGCCGGACAACGGCTGGGGGCGCGGCGCTTCGTCCGCATCGCCGTACGCCCGTAGTGCCGCCGCCGAACGGGCCCTGGATCCGGGCGCGTTGCACCGGGTGTCGGCGACGTTCTGGCGGCGCTCGCCCCGTACCGACTTCACCTCCTGGCCCACCCGTGGCGACCGCGCCAAAGACACCCGGCTGCTGCGCCGAGCGCTCACCGTATGGGCGCACCCGGACGGCGCGGTACGTGCGTCGGCGACTCCGAGGACGCCTGCGGGGCCTCCGATGGGTGCGCCGCAACTGCTGTACGCGGGAGGGGTGGACCGGGCGACGGTGGTGCTGTTCTACGACGGGCTGCGCATCGTGCGGTACGCGGAGCCGCGTGACGCCGCTCCGTCCGGGGGCGTGGTGCTCGACTTCACGCGGGTCGACGGTGCGGACATGGCCTCGGCGGGCGCCCTGATCGCGGGCCGTACGCGCGGCCGTGTCCGCTACCTCACCGCGCCCTGGGTGCGTACGGTCTCGGTACGGAACCTGCTCGCGCCGGGCAGCGCACCGCGCCCCCTGCACCGCACCCCCGACGGCGTGACCGCGGCGCTGACCAGCCCGGCGACGGCCCGGAGCTGTCGCACCTGGGACGCGATCGAGCTGCGCGACGGCTCGGCGACCCGTCTGATGACGGACCTCGGCGAGCTGACCCCCGCCCGGCTGACATCGGGCCCGCCGTCCGCACCGCACGACGTTTCCGGGCGGGCGGAGCGGGACAGTTGGGCGCGGACCGCCTGCCTGCTGCCCGCGGTCCGTTCGCACGGCGTACGGTCGGTGAACTCCTGGCAGTACGCCGAGCAGTGGCTGCCCGAGGACAACGGCACCGCGCGCTGGCTCTGCACCAGGGCGGAGACCTGGCGCGGCACCGGAAGCCGGGTCCTCGCCCAGTTCCAGGCCCCGTCGGCACCGTCCGTCGCGACAGGCGGCCCGCCCGGGGCGGTCGCGGCCCGGGCCGAGGACTCGCCGGCCTGCGGGATGCGCGATCCGCGGGTGCTGGCCGGGGTGCTGTGGAAGTCGCACGGCGGACGCTGGTACGTACTGGCCGCGGGCAGCAAGCAGTTCGCCTCGCTGACCACGTCGGGCGGGGTGGAGGGGCGGTCCGACAGCCGCCTGCTCGCCGTACCGGCCAGGGCGGGCGACCGGGCGCGGCTGAACGGGACGCTGACGGACGGCAGTCGGGTGGGCGCCCTGCGCTGACATCCGGGCTTGCCCAGCTGTCAGAAATTCGCCGCACGCCTCTGTTCCCTCGCGGAGGACGCCGAGCGGGTGGCGCAGCTCGCAGCGTCCGCCGGGGCGTCGCGCCTGGTCGTTCCGGTGGGACCGACTGCCGCCGCGGAGGCTCTACGCGAGCAGTTCGCCCTGGAGCGCGGCCGCGAGGCCCACCTCCGCGTTGTCCGCCCGGCCCTTTTCGAAGGCGCGCTGGTAGGCGGCGTCGCCGACGGCCGCGCGGGCCAGGCGTTCGCAGGCCTCACGCAGCGGGCCCAGTTCCGGGGTGCCGCGTTGCGGATAGCCGACCATGCGCCAGTACACCTGTCCCGTGCCGTACACCCGGGCAGCGCGGGCACCCGCGCCCTGGGCGGCGATCGCCGCGGCCAGGATGTCCAGGCCGAGCGCGATGCCGAAGCGGTCCCTCAGGCGGTGCTTGCCCGCGAGCATTGAGCGGGCGTGGGCGGCGGAGGCGTCGGCGTCGCCCTGCAGCAGGGCGATCAGGGCGAGTTGGTAGTCGACGTAACTGCGGGTCCAGCACTCGTCCTCGGCTTCGCAGGCCGCGCGCAGGACCATGGCCGCCTCCGCCGCCTCGTCCAGCCGTCCCAGGCTGGTCAGGGCGAAGACGGTGATGAGGTGGCAGCGCAGCCGGTAGGCCGATTCGAGCGGGGTGGCGGCGTCGGTGGTGCGCAGTACCCGGTCGATCCGGCGGAGGCTCGCCTCGGGGTGGCCAGTCATCAGATGGGTGAGGCCGCACAGATAGGCGGCGGCGAGGATGCCTTCGTCGGCCCCGTCGCGGGCCGCCGCCCTGGTGCACTCCCTGCCCAGGCGCCGGGCGGTCGGATAGTCGCCCTGGAGCATGACGGTCATGCCCAGCACCCACAGGGCGCGGGTGCGGTGGGGGCCCTCGGCCGGTCCGGCGTCCAGGGCGCGCCGGGCGTATTCGCGGGTCTGTGGCAGATGGCCGCAGCAGCACCAGAAGAAGCCGATCCGGCCCGCCATCTCCTGGGCGGCCCCGGTGTCATGGGCCAGCAGATGGTCGAGCGCGGCACACAGGTCGGCGTGCGACTCGGCGATGCGGTGGTACCAGATGATCTGTTCGTCGCCGGTCCAGCCCGCGTGGGCGTGGCGGGCCAGGCCGAGGAAGCAGGCGGCGTGCCGGTCGGCGGCGGCCCGTTCCTCGCCGAGCTCGGCGAGCCACATCCGTCCGTACTCGCGGATGGTGTCGAGCATGCGGTGCCGTACGCCGTCCCGTCCGACGACCGACTTGGCGACCAGGCCGTTCAGTGCCTCGGCCACACCGTCCTCGGTGAGCGGCCCCTCGGCGCAGACCTCGCGGGCCGCGGCCTCGTCGAAGTCGCCGCGCAGGACGGTCAGCCGGGCCCAGAGCAGCCGTTCCAGCGGGGTGCACAGCTCGTGGCTCCAGCCGATGGCGGTGCGCAGGGTGCGATGGCGCGGCAGCCGGAGCGATTCGTCGGTCGGTACGTCGAAGCGGGAGCCGATCCGTACGGCGACCTGCTCGACGGTGTCCCGGACGAGCGCTCCCGCCGCGAGTTCGATGGCGAGCGGAATGCCTTCGAGGCGGTGGCAGATCTCGGCGGCGGCCTCGGCGTTACCCGGCGCGTCGAGGGCGAGCCGGGGGGCCACCACGGCTGCCCGGTCCCGGAACAGCGTCAGTGCGTCGGCCGCGCCCTCGACGGGCAGCGGTTCCACCTCGACAAGTTGCTCGCCCTTGATGCCCAGCGGCTGCCGACTGGTGGCGAGCACCGTGAGGCCGGGTGACGTGGTGAGAATCTCGCCGAGCAGATGCGCGCACGCGTGGCGCAGATGCTCGCACGAGTCGAGGACAAGCAGCAGTTCCTTGTCGACGAGCCATTCGCACAGCGCGTCGATGGGCATGCGCAGGGTGTGGTCGCAGAGCCCGACCGCGTCGGAGACGGTCGCGATGAGCAGTCCGTCGTCGTGGAGCGGTGAGAGATCCGCCCACCAGGCGCCGTCGCGGTGTGCGGGCGCCGCGTGCCGGGCCGCGCGGACCGCGAGCCTGGTCTTGCCGACACCGCCGGTGCCGGTGAGTGTGGTCAGCCGGTGCGCGGCGAGGGTGTGTTCGAGCCTGGCAAGTTCCGCTTTCCGTCCGACAAAGCTCGTTGTCTCCTCGGGGATATTGCTCGCCATGGTCACCGTCGCTGAAACAGGTGGACCGGCCGGTCCCGGCCCCTGATTCCCGTACTGCGCAGGCATGGGAGGACGCCTGGAGTACCGGAAAGGGGCCGGGACCGGCCGGGAGGTGGGAGGGCCCTCAGCCTATCCCCGTACGGCTCAGCTCAGGGAAAACACCGCCACCGTGCGCCCCGGAACGGTGAAGCTTCCCGAACTCCTCTCGTACGTCGACTTCTTGACGGTAGGATCCGCGCCCGCAATCTGGACGGGATGCAGGGCGTACTGCCTCCCCGCCAGGCCGGCGATCTTCTGGGTCTCGGTGCCGGGGGTCGCGTTGAGGACGACCACCAGCTTTCCGAGCCTCATGGTGATCACACCCGGTGTCTCGGCCTTCCCGGAGAGCGGGAAGGACAGGGCGGACTGCACCTGCTCGGTGGTGGAGAGGTCGAAGTCCTTCTCCGTGGAGCGGATGGTGAGCAGGTCCTGGTACGCGGCGGACGCGCCGTTGATCTGTGCGCAGCCGGGGCTGAGCGCGGCCCCGGTCAGCAGCGGCCTGGCATAGGGCCACTTGGACTCGTTGTCGGCGGCCGGGGGCAGTCCGCGGCCGAAGCCGTTGCCGTCGCGGCAGTCCCAGTGCAGGGCGTTGAACCAGTCGCCGCTGTCGTACGAGTTGCGGTCCAGGGACTTGGAGCGCAGCAGGTCGGTGCCCGCCTGGGAGAGCGAGGGCCCCTGTGAGAGGGTGGCCGTCGCCATCGCCAGGACCTGCATACGGGCCCGGTCCGCCGCTGATCTGCCCGCCGGGAGCTTGAAGGCGAGCGCGTCGTACAGCGACTCGTTGTCGTGGGCGTCCGCGTAGGCGAGGGCGTCGCCGGGGACCGCGGCGTATCCGGCCGGGGCGCCGTTGTAGTCGACGCCGGAACCCTTGACCGTACGGCCCGAGGAGTCGGTGAAGGTGTAGTCGGCGAGGTTGCCGGTGAGGCCGACCTTGATCAGGTCCTGGTAGTGGAGCAGCCGGGCCTTCTGTTCGGCCTTCGTGCCATTGGCACTCGAGGTGTTGGGGTCGGTGAAGAGGCCGGTGGCGAAGCCCTGCACACCCGGGTCCTCGTCGAAGGGGCTGCCGCCGCGGACGGCGTCGCGGGACCGGTCGGAGAAGGTGGAGATGCCGGTGCCGGCCATGTTCTTCTGAGTGGCCTGGACGAAGCGGGCGTCGTCGGCGATCTCGCCGAAGTTCCAGCCCTCCCCGTACAGGATGATCTTCTTCCCGTCGACGCCGTCCTTGGCCACGGTCAGCGCGTCGAGCGCCTTGCGGACGGCGAGGATGTTGGCCTTGGGGTGGTGGCCCATCAGGTCGAAGCGGAAGCCGTCGACCTTGTACTCCTTGGCCCAGGTGACGACCGAGTCCACGACGAGCTTGCCCATCATGGTGTTCTCGGGTGCGGTGTTGGCGCAGCAGGTGGAGGTGGCGACGGTGCCGTCCTCCAGCAGCCGCTGGTAGTAGCCGGGCACGATCCTGTCGAGCACGGACTTGTCGTCCTGGCCGGAGGCCACGGTGTGGTTGTAGACGACGTCCATGACGGTCCGCAGACCCGCACCGTTCAGCCCCTGCACCATCTGCCGGAACTCGACGGTGCGCCGCGTGCCGTTCGGGTCGGAGGCGTACGAACCCTCCGGGACGGTGTAGTGCAGCGGGTCGTAGCCCCAGTTGAACCCGTCCTGCGCCGCGGCCTTCGCCACGCAGGCCTGCTGCTCCTCGGAGTCGGGGGCGTACACGGACAGTTCGCAGGCCGGCTTCTGCTGGGCAGACTTCTTCTCGGGAATGGTGCCGATGTCGAAGGCGGGCAGCAGATGGACGTAACCGGTACCGGAATTCGCGAGCTGCTCGAGGTGCTTCATCCCGTCGGAGCGGGTGTCGGTGAAGGCGAGGTATTCGCCGGGGTGCTTCGAGGTGCGGTCCGCGATCGAGAAGTCGCGGATGTGCAGCTCCTGGATCCGGGCGTCGCGCAGCGGGACGGGGGCGGGCTTCCTCAGCCCGGACCAGCCCTTCGGCGCGAGGCCCGGGTCATCGAGGTCGACCACGAGGCTGCGCGCGGAGTCCGTGGTCAGGGCGGTGGAGTAGGGGTCCGTGACCTTGTTGGTGACGATCTTCTGGGCGGTGGGTGCCCAGACGTCCACCACATAGCGGTAGGGCTTGCCCGTCCACTTCTTCGTGCCCGTGACGGACCAGATGCCCGTGCGGTCGTCGCGGCGCATCGGGACGCTACGGCCGTCGAGTTCGAGGGCGACGGTACGGGCGGTGGGTGCCCAGACGGACAGCGTGGGGCGGCCGTGGTCGAAGACCGGGCCGAGCGCGGCGGTGGCCGCGTTCTTCCCGTAGAGGTCGTCGAGCACGCCCGCGCTCTGTACGCCGGTGGCGGCGAGCAGCGCACCGTTGGCGGCGCGCTGGGTGGCGATCAGCTGGCCGCGCAGCGCCTCGCGCACCCTGTCCCGGTCGCGGACGTCCACGGTGAACGCCGGATAGTTCTTGAGGTGCGGGTACTTCGTCTTCTGCGCGTCGGTCAGCGCGGACGGTGCGAGCCGCAGCCACTGCCCTTCGTCGGAGAGCGCACCGTCGACGACGGAGATGCCGCCGCCCGGTGCGTGGACGAGCTGCTGGCTGGTGGCTTCGGTCGCCTTCACCTTCCATACGACGGTGTCGGAGTCGATCCACTGCGCCTCGGCCTTGGTGAGGTCGGGGGTGGGCATACCGCCGGTCTGCGGCAGCAGATAGCCGGGCGTGGAGCCGAGCATCCAGACCTCGTGCCCGTAGGTGGCGATGTCGAGCGACTGGTCGCTCGGCAGGTCCTTCTCGTCACCCTTGTGCAGGATGTAGCTGAGCGAGGCGGCACCGTCGGTGAGCGGCACCTCGAAGGTGAGGCCGGAGGCGTCCTTCTTCACCGGCTGGAGCGGCTTGGCCCAGTCGGTGGGGTCCTTGGCTCCGGTCCAGGTGTGCAGTCCCCAGCCGTCGTAGTCGCCGTCGGCCCGGTAGTAGTGCAGTACGGCCTTTGTGGTGTCCTGCGGCGGGTAGGCGCCGTCGGGGGCCTCGTCGGCCTGGCCGTCCTTGCCCTGCTCGATCCAGACCTGTCCTGTCTTCGCGAGTTCGACGGTGCGCTGCGGACCGTCGGCGGTGCCGGACTTCTCCACGGTGTACGGGACGGAGGTGGCGTCCTCATCGAGCTTGATCCAGGCGAAGGCGCCGTAGGCGTCCCGCCCGGTGAAGTCGGCTGTCGTGTCGCCGGACTTGACCTGCCAGCCGTCGTAGTCGCCGTCCGCACGCTTGTAGTGGACGACGGCGTAGTCGCGCTCGACTGCGACGGGCTTCTCGGCAGCGGGTGCGTGGCCTGCGGTGGACGAGGCGAGGGCGCTCGCGGTGCGGCCGGCGCGGTCGACGACAACCGCCTTGTAGCGAAGGGGGGTTCCGGCGGGCACCGTTTCGCCCACGGTCTGGGTGACCTTGTACGGGGCGTGGTCGGCCGAGCCGAGGGTGACCCACTTGCCGTTGCCCGTCTGGGCTGCGAAGACGACCCGGTTGAGCCCGCCGCCATCGGTGTCGGCGGTGATCTCCACGGTGCCGGTGGCTCCGGCGGCGGGCGCCTTCAGGGTGATCGAGGGCTTGGCGGCCGGGGCGGCCAGGGGCTTCTCGGCGCGCAGCACCACGCTGGAGAGGGCCGGCACGGTGACGGTGATCTTCTTGTCGGCGCCGCTACGGGGCGCGGCCGAACCACCCTGGATCGTACGGAAGTTCATTCCCGCCGAGGCCGTCGCGAGCTCGGCCGTCCTGGCCTCGCTGCCGTTGTTCGTGGCTACGACGTACTCGTACCCCTGCTCCGGGTCCGTACGGGAGAAGGCGTACACGGACCCTTGCGCGTAGCGCTCGGTCTGGACGCCATTGCGCAGCGCCGGGTTCTTCCTGGTCAGCTCGGAGAGCGCGGCGATGCTCCGGTAGAGCGGGTGCTTCGTGTCGTACGCGTCAAAGGCGTGGGTGCGGTCGGTGCCCAGCTCGTCGTCGTCGAGGTAGTCGGCGGTCTTCGACGCGAACATGGTCTGGCGGGCGTCCTTGTCGCCGCCCGCGCCGGTGAAGCCCTGCTCGTCGCCGTAGTAGACGACGGGGTTGCCGCGGCTGAGGAACATCAGCTCGTTGGCGAGCTGGGCGCGCTTGACGAGTTCCGCGTCATCGGCCTTCGGGTTGTCCTGCTTGAGGAACGAGCCGATGCGGCCCATGTCGTGGTTGCCGAGGAAGGTGACCTGCTCGTAGGCATTGGCCTTGTCGGTGGTGTACCGGTAGTCGTCGCCGAAGACGGCGGCGAGTTTCGAGGCCGGGGCGCCCTGCGAGGCGTACTGGCGGGCCGCTTCCTGGAACGGGAAGTCGAGCGTCGCGTCGAGCCGGCCCCGGGTGACGTAGGGCGAGGTGATCGCGGTGTCGGCGGAGTAGACCTCGCCGAACATGAAGAAGTCCTTGCGCCCCTGCTTGGCGGCGTAGGCGTCCAGCGCCGTCGCCCACTGGGTCCAGAAGTCCAGGTCGACGTGTTTGACGGTGTCGATCCGGAAGCCGTCGATATCGAAGTCCCGGACCCACTTCTCGTAGATCTTCTCCATGCCGGAGACGACCTCGGGCCGCTCGGTCCACAGGTCGTCGAGCCCGGAGAAGTCGCCGTACGTGGTGGACTCACCGGCGTAGGTCGAATCGCCGCGGTTGTGGTACATCGTCGGGTCGTTGAGCCAGGCCGGGACCTTGCTCCCCGTGTTCTTCGGTGTGTACGGGAACGAGTCCGCGTCCACCTTCGCCAGGCCCTTGCTGTCGTCGAACGGGCGGCCGTCCTTGTCGAGGTACGGGTAGGCGCCCTTCGGCCGGTAGCCGTAGGTCTTCTCGGCGTAGTCGACGGTGTCCGCGGTGTGGTTGGTGATGACGTCGAAGAAGACCTTCATGCCCTTGCCGTGGGCCTTGTCGATCAGTTTCGACAGGTCGGCGTTGGTGCCGAAGTGTGGGTCGACCTGGGTGAAGTCGGTGATCCAGTAGCCGTGGTAGCCGGCCGAAGCGTCCTTCCCCGTGCCCTGGACGGGGCGGTTCTTGAAGATGGGGGCGAGCCAGATGGCGGTGGTGCCGAGGCCCTTGATGTAGTCGAGCCGCTCGGTCAGGCCCTTGAGGTCGCCGCCCTGGTAGAAGCCCTTGTCCGTGGGGTCGTAGCCGGTCTCCAGGCGTGATCCGGTGAGCCCGCCGCGGTCGTTGGAGGTGTCGCCGTCGGCGAACCGGTCGGGCATGACGAAGTAGAACTGCTCACGCGTCAGATCGTGACGGGCGGGCTCGGCGGCCAGCCGGGCGTCCGAGGGCGGTCCCGGAGGTGGCGGCGCGGCGGACGCGGATGCCGCCGGTACGACGGGCATGAGCGCCACACAGAGTGCGGCGACGACTCCCCGTCTGAGGGTGGAACGGGACACGGGCGGGGTCTCCTTGTGTGCGGGTGGGGTTCTCGGGGTGGGCGGACTGGTTGGATGGCGGGGTGGGTCGGGGCCCCACCACGCGTCTGATCAAAAGACGCGGACTCGCCCGCCACCGCGGGCAAGCCGTCCGTCCTGTTACTGCGTCGTCCTGCGGGGAATCACCCTGGTAGCCCCCCGCCCCTGGGCGCCCGGCGGCCTGCGTGCCGGGCGCCCACGTCTTGTCGGCCGGTGCGCCGGGGGACGTATCGGGGCGGCCCCCGCAGGGTGACGCAGTAGGTTCACTCACCGTGTCGGACGAGACCGCGTCGCCCGGAAAGAGGCCCCGGTGCGGCACCGGCTCCCGGTCGGCGGCCGCACCGGGGTGACGTGGTCAGCTCCGCCAGACGTCGCTGGTCAGCATGGCTTTGCCGGAGGGCGGAACCTTTGCGGTGCGGTTCGCTCCGCTCTCCCAGGTGACGTTGCCGCTCGCGTCCTTGCGGAGGTACTTGTACTCGAACGACGTACCGGCAGGCATGTTCACATCGAGCTTCCAGACCGGGTACGTGGCCGGGGCGAGCTTCAGCGCACTGCCGGTGTTCCAGCTGCCGAGGGCGGCCTGATTTCCGGTGACGTAGATGTTCTGGCCCGGCTGTGTGGTGGCGTTGACGCCGAACGAGGCGCCGGAGGTGCTGGTACCCGGGTCCGTGGCGCCGCCGCCCCCGCAGGTACGGGCGTTCACCTGGAGCGCGAGGGCCGTGTTGGCGCCGAGCGTCGCGGTGAACTGGCCGGAGCCGTTGACCGTGACGCCGTTGCCGGACTGGATGTCGCAGTAGTCACCGGCGGGCAGCGACGTCTGGAACGTACGGGTCAGTGAGGAGCCCTCGTGGTTGATCGCGACATACGCCTTGGATCCGCGGCCGAACGCGATCCGGTCGCCGCCGTTGTCCCACCAGTCGGTGACCAACTCGCCGCGTGCGGTGTTGCGGAAGCCGACCATGGAGGAGATCTCGCGCCAGGCGTGCTGGCACTTCCAGCCGTCGCTGTAACAGGCGTTCACCGTGCCGCCGCTCGGCGGACCGGCGTCCTTGTCGGTCCACTCGTAGCCGGAGTGGACGTCGGGCGAGCCGTACGGCCAGGCCAGCATGAAGACACTGGCGAGCGTGTAGTTCGCGCCGTCCTTGTAGTTGAGTGTGTCGCCGCCGCGCTCGGTGTCGTGGTTGTCGACGAAGACCGCGGCCTTCGACGACGGCATGAAGCCCCAGCCGTCGCCGAAGTTCTTCAGGTGGGCGAGGTTCTCGTTGTTGAAGACCTGCTTGAGGCCGCGGGCGTAGCGGAACTCCTGGACGTCCCCCGTGCCGGTGTACTCGTCGGGCGAGACGGCCTCGCCCGCCCCGTGGATCGCCTCCTGCTTCCAGTAGACGTTGGGGTTGCCCAGCCGCGACTTGATGCCCGCGAGGTCGGCCGCGGGCATGTGCTTGGCGGCGTCGATGCGGAAACCGTCGACGCCGAGGGAGAGCAGGTCGTCGAGGTATGCGGCGATCCTGCCGCGGACGTAGTCCTCACCGGTGTCCAGGTCGGCGAGGCCGACGAGTTCGCAGTTCTGGACGTTGGCCCGGTCCTGGTAGTTGCTGATCTGCGCGGTGCAGTCGTCCATGTCGGCCGCGGAGTACACGCCGGGGTAGCTGTACTTGGTGTACGAGGAGCCGCCGGTGCCGGTGCCCGATCCTGCCGACATGTGGTTGATGACGGAGTCGGCGACGACCTTGACGCCCGCGCTGTGGCAGGTGCTGACCATGTTGGCGAAGGAGGCGCGGTCGCCGAGCCGTCCGGCGATCTTGTAGCTGACCGGCTGGTACGAGGTCCACCACTGGCCGCCCTGGATGTGTTCCTGGGGCGGCGAGACCTGTACGTAGCCGTAGCCGGCCGGGCCGAGGGAGTCCCTGCAAGCCTTGGCAACGGAGTCGAACTTCCACTCGAAGAGAACGGCGGTGACGTCCTTGTTGCCCGGGGTGGAGGCCTGGGCGGTCGTGGTGGGGGCCACGAGGGCGGCCGCGCCTGCTATCAGGGCGAGCGCCGCAGACAGTGACCTGCGTGCCATGTTTCCTCCTGCTGTGGGGGGAAATGCGGGTGACGGTGCAGCCTCACGTGGCAACGCGCCCTGCCTTCAAGGCTCCTGAAGGTTCTTGCTGCAAGAATGCAAACCTTGCCGCGCTGGAGACCGTACGAGTCCGTCCGGCCTCGGTCAACCCTTTGGACACCGCCCGCTCACATCCACGAAATCCAGCAGTTTTCTTCCTGCAAGGTCTTACGCAAAACATTGCAACGCTGTTAAGTTTCTCCCGACTCCGGTCCGGTCGGCCGGGGGTTCCGGTGACCCCGGACCCCACGCGCCCGGCCGGCCGGGCCCGTCACGGACAAGAGAGGCACCCGGAGTCACTCACTCCCCGCCGGCCCATTCAGGGCCGACTCCTGGTGCCTCTCCTGTACGCCCCGACACCTTCGGGCCTGGCCTCAGACGCCGCGGACCGCGCTGGTGGACCCCCGTACCACCAGCTCCGGCTGGAACACATACTCCGTACGCTGCACGGGGCTGCCGCCGATCTCCTCCAGCAGAGCGCCCACCGCGGCCGCCGCCATCGCCTGTACGGGCTGACGCACCGTCGTCAGCGGCGGATCGGTGAACGCGATCAGCTGCGAGTCGTCGAAACCCACCACCGACACATCGCGCGGCACGTCGAGCCCGCGCTGCCGGGCCGCGCGCACCACGCCCAGCGCCATCAGGTCGCTGCCGCAGACGATGCCCGTGCACCCCTGGTCGAGCAGTGCACCGGCCGCGACCTGGCCGCCCTCGACGCCGAACAGTGCGGAGGCGACGAGGAGTTCGGCCCCGGCGCGGTCCAGACCCAGCAGGTTCACGGCGGCCTCGATGTAGCCCTCCCGCTTGCGGCGGGAGGGCACATAGCGCTGCGGCCCGACGGCCAGGCCGACCCTGCGGTGGCCGAGATCGGCGAGGTGCCCGACGGCCATCCGTACGGCGGCACAGTCGTCGGGTGAGACGAACGGGGCGCTGATCCGTTCGTTGTATCCGTTGATCAGGACGAAAGGTACGCCGCGCTCGGTGAGCGCGGCGTACCTGGCCGGGTCGGCCGACAGGTCGGCGTGCAGTCCGGAGAGGAAGACGATGCCACCGACGCTGCGGTCGACGAGTTGCTCGACGAGCTCGTCCTCGGTGGCGCCGCCGGGTGTCTGGGTGCAGAGCACCGGGGTGTAGCCGTGCCCGGCCAGTATCTGTTCGACGGACTGCGCGAACGCCGGGAAGATCGGGTTGGTGAGCTCGGGCGTCACGAGTCCGATCAGCCCGGCGCTGCGCCGGCGCAGCCGTACGGGGCGTTCGTAGCCCAGGATGTCCAGCGCCGCGAGCACCCGCTGACGCGTGGTGTCCGCGACGCCCGGTTTCCCGTTGAGCACCCGGCTGACGGTCGCCTCGCTGACCGCTGCCTGGCCGGCGATGTCCGAGAGCGTCGGCGCACCACCGGCCCTGGGCGCAGGGACGGTCACACCGTCCACCACACCGTGGTGTCCGCGGGCAGCTCGATCTCGGCGCCGTCGGCGGCGACCGGGGTGCTGGACAGCAGGACGGTGCCGCGTACGGGGATGCGCACCGGGCGGCCTGTCGTGTTGACGGTGCAGACGAAGCCGGGGCGGGCGAAGATCAGCAGCCCCTCGGGGGCCTGGAGCCACTCCACCGAGGTGCCGGCGCCGAGCCCCGGGTGCACCCGGCGGGCGGCGATCGCGGCCCGGTACAGCTCCAGCGTGGAGGTGGCATCGCCGGTCTGCGCCTCGACGCTCAGCCCGCCCCAGCTGTCGGGCTGGGGCAGCCAGCTGCCGCCGCTGCCGAAGCCGTACGAGCTGCCGTCGCGGGTCCACGGGATCGGCACCCGGCAGCCGTCGCGGAAGCCGTCCTGGCCCTCCGCGCGGAAGAACGACGGGTCCTGGCGGACCTCGTCGGGCAGATCGGTGACGTCGGGCAGGCCGAGCTCCTCGCCCTGGTACACGTACGCGGAGCCGGGCAGCGCCAGCATCAGCAGGGTGGCGGCACGGGCCCGGCGCAGGCCCAGCTCGCGGTCGCCGGCGTTACGGATCTGGGTGCCGAGGCCGGGCGGGTTGGCGAACCGGGTGGCGTGCCGCGTGACGTCGTGGTTGGAGAGCACCCAGGTGGTGGGGGCGCCGACCGGGCGCATCGCGTCCAGCGAAGTGTCGATGACCTTGCGGAGCTCGGCGGCGTCCCAGGCGGTGGACAGGTACTGGAAGTTGAACGCCTGGTGCATCTCGTCGTGGCGCACATAGTTGGCGGTGCGCTCGACGGTGGGGGTCCAGGCCTCGGCGACGGCGATGCGCTCGCCGGGGTACTCGTCGAGGATGATGCGCCAGGAGCGGTAGATCTCGTGGACCCCGTCCTGGTCGAAGAACGGCATGACGTCGTTGCCGAGCAGCTTGAGCTGGTCGTGGGTGCCGAGGTCGGGCAGGCCCTCGGCCTTGACGAGGCCGTGGGCGACGTCGACCCGGAAGCCGTCTACGCCCATGTCGAGCCAGAAGCGCAGGATCGAGCGGAACTCGTCGGCGACGGCCGGGTGTTCCCAGTTGAAGTCGGGCTGCTCGGGCGCGAAGAGGTGGAGGTACCAGTCGCCCGGGTTACCGTCCGGGTCGGTGGTCCTGGTCCAGGCGGGGCCGCCGAAGATGGACTCCCAGTCGTTGGGCGGGAGTTCGCCGTCCGTGCCCTTGCCGGGGCGGAAGTGGTAGCGCTCGCGCAGCGCGGAGCCGGGGCCCTCGGCGAGGGCGCGCTTGAACCACTCGTGCTGGTCGGAGGAGTGATTGGGCACCAGGTCGACGATGATCCGCAGGCCCAGGTCGTGGGCGTCCCGGATCAGCGCGTCGGCGTCCAGCAGGGTGCCGAACATCGGGTCGATGGCGCGGTAGTCGGAGACGTCGTAGCCCGCGTCGGCCTGCGGCGACGCGTAGAACGGGCTGAGCCAGACCGCGTCGACGCCGAGGGCCTTGAGGTACGGAAGTCTGTCCCGTACGCCTGCGAGATCGCCCATGCCGTCGCCGTTGCCGTCGGCGAAGCTCCGCGGATAGACCTGGTAGATCACCGCGTCCTGCCACCAGCCGGTCTGGTGGCCCGGAGCGTCGTCGGACGTGCCGGTGGAGGGGGCAGCGAGGTGCTGGGTCATGTCGTCCCTGGGGTGTCTGGGTGGGAAGCGCCGCCGGGACCGGGTCGGGACACCGGCGACGCCGTGACTTGGTGCGTGCGGGTCGTACGGGGCGTGCTGCGTCAGCCCTTGACGGCTCCGGCGGACATGCCGGTGACCAGATGGCGCTGGGCGAAGAGGAAGACCAGGGCCGCGGGTATCGCGATCAGCACGGACGCGGCGGTCATCGCTCCCCACTGGGCTCCGTACTGGTTGACGAAGAGCTGCAGTCCGCCCGCGAGGGTGAGGTTGTCCTCGCCGACCATGAAGGCGGAGGCGTACGCCACTTCGCCCCACGCGGTGATGAAGGAGTAGAACGCGGTGACGGCGAGGCCGGGCTTGGCGAGCGGCAGGATGAGCCGCCAGAACGTGCCGAACGGGGTGAGGCCGTCGACCTGCCCCGACTCGTCGATCTCGCGCGGGATGGTGTCGAAGAAACCCTTCATCATCCAGGCACAGAACGGCACCGAGATGGTGAGGTAGGTGATGACGAGGCCGGCGGGCTGATTCAGCAGCCCCATGCTCGACATGATGTTGTAGATCGGCACGATGAGGACGGCGACCGGGAACATCTGGGTGATCAGCAGCGTCCACATCAGCCCGCGCTTGCCGGGGAAGCGGAAGCGGCTGACGGCGTAGCCGGTGGAGGCGGAGACGATGACGCCGAGCAGCGTGGTGAGCCCGGCGATGAGCAGGGAGTTGCCGAACCAGGTCAGGAACTTCGTGTCCTGGATCAGCTTCGTGTAGTTCTCGAACGTCGTCTCTTTGAAGAAGTCCGTGGTGGTCGCGTACGCGGCGGGCTTCAGCGAGGTGAGCAGGACCCACAGCACGGGGAAGACGGCGATCACGGACGCGACGATGAGCGTGAGATGCAGTCCGGCGGAGGCGATCGGCGAACGCTCGCCGCGCAGCCGGACCTTGCGCGCGGAGTGCCGTGCGGAGGTCGCCGGGGCGGTGGTTGCGGGGGCGGTGGTCACCAGTCGTCTCCCTGGGTGCGCAGGACTCGCCGGTAGACAGCGGCGAAGATCAGCAGGAGTACGAGGATCAGTACGCCCCACGTGGAGGACTGCGCGAAGTCGCGCGGGCTGATCTCGAAGGAGAACTTGTACGCCTGGGTGACCAGGATCTGGGTGGCTTCGCCGGGTCCGCCGCGGGTCAGCAGGTAGATCACCGGGAACATGTTGAAGGTCCAGATGGTGGAGAGCAGGATCACCGTGGTGGAGACCGGTCGCAGTCCGGGCAGCGTGATGTGGCGGAACCGCTGCCAGGCGGTGGCGCCGTCCATCTCCGCGGCCTCGTACTGCTCGCTGGGGATCGACTGCAGCCCGCCGAGCAGGGCGACCATCATGAACGGCACGCCGAGCCAGACGTTGACGGCGATGACGGAGAACTTCGCCCAGGTGGGGTCGTTCAGCCACGGGATGCCGTCGATTCCGCCGCCGGAGAGGATCTTGTTGAGCAGCCCGCGGTCCTCGTTGTAGAGGAAGCGCCAGGCGAAGACGGAGACGAAACCGGGGATGGCCCAGGGCAGGATGAGCGCCATCCGGTACGCGGAGCGTCCGGCGATCCTGCGGTTGAGGATGTTGGCGAGGGCCATGCCGAGGGAGAAGGTGATGGCCACACAGGAGACCGTCCACACCAGGGTCCACCCGAGCGTGCCGAGGAACTGATCGCCCGTGATCGCCTCGGTGTAGTTGTCCAGGCCCACGAACTTGTACGTGGCGGGCGAGTGGTTGACACCGATGGACCGCTCGACGTTGCGCTCATTGGCATCGGTCATCGACAGGTAGATACCGCGGACCAGCGGATAGCCGATGATCACGCCGATCACGACGACGACCGGGGCGACCATGGTCCAGGCATACCAGTGGGTCGACAGAGCCCGCCGGAGCCTGCTCGGCGGCGGGGGGGTGCCAGTACCGCGGCCCCGGCCGC